>JAYYHM010000573.1:0-13579 GCA_036148415.1 Planctomycetota bacterium | reverse complement strand
CCCATCACCATATTCGATTCAATAACTTTTCTTGCCTGTTCAAGATCGCTGCCTGTTTCCATGCGATACAACCGAATTGCATTGACCTTGTCTCCAGACGACCGCGATAAGCACTCCCGTGCAATACCACACGGATCGAGTTCGGAATGAATGAGACCTAAAGCTCCCTTGCTGATCACCCAAGTATCTCTTGGTCGTTTGGTCAGACGAACAACCTGATCGGTTGGGTAAGCATCAGAAACCACCATTTTCGCTGCTGCTTCATCATCTGCCCAAGTGATAATGATGTGGGCGTCCGTTTCTATTTCAAACAGGGGCATCTCACCACTCCTGACAACGTTTTTACTTGGATGAAGACGATCCTTGTCGCCCTCTTCATCCATGATAACGAGACCGACGCAAAGCGTGAACCAAAATAAAGTGATTAGCTCTGGCCGATAGGCTACAAACCATCAACTGAGCGAACAGGAGCAAGAAGGATTAAAGTGCTGGGTCAGAGACGACTCATGTCACTACCGATTTATGCCCGAACCTCGCAGGCACATGAATCCGAAGACGACAACGCATAAAGACACGAGACCCCATTGGGTCGTGGTAAGGCTGTCAGAGAAAATTAAAAGTTCTCCAAGTTCGTGTTGAAGTCGATCGGAAAAACCTGCGATTTGGATCATCTCGAAACTTCCTCGAGCAACATTCTGGGTGACGCATTCCATGGGTAATTTACGTAAAAAAAGGGCCAAGTTTTCGGAAAATGAACGAAAAGCTGTAGATGATCATCCTCAGAAAAAGCCAGACTAGCTGAAATCTATTTCATGAATCGCCAAAACCACTGACCTGCAGATCTAATTTCCTTGACTAGGGAATTCAAGGCATCGGATTAATTTCAATAATCCTCATAAACGGAAATCTATTTTGCCTAACAAAACCGTTCGGCCTGGATTGTCGGTCTTGCGGTAACAGGAACTACCGATATAATTCGCCATCTCGGCATTGAACCGATGCCGGCGCGGTAGCTCAATTGGTTAGAGCCCCGGACTGTCGATCCGGAGGTTGCGGGTTCGAGTCCCGTCCGCGTCGCTCTGCCCGATAACAACTTGCGTTGAGCGGCTCGATTACCCCACGACGCACCCATGTGCTAAGGGCATGCACAAGCGTCTCGAATTGGGCACCTTAGCTCGACAACCTCATAAAAGCATGGCTAGAGCTTTCGACGGTAAGCCATTTGTGATAATTTCGAAAGTCGATGCGTCTCGACAATAGTGATGCCCAAGCTCACTAAATTCCGGGTTACCACTTCGGCCACATTTGGTAATCAGGACCTGATTCTGAAATTCAATCGGTCATCCATGCTAGCAGCCGTTGGAAATGCAACTAGATAAGCCAAGACTGCTCCGCAACGGATAGCGATTCACAGCGTCCGGTTGGTGATGCTTTGCATGTGACTGCGAGGGTTGATCACAGTATTCCTGAACCCAACCATGATCGAAAGCTGAACCGTTAGTAAGGGTAGGCCGTCTAGTCGGCTTCTCGTTGTTACTTCTAAGAAAAGAATACGAGAAAAGATCATCATCAGGGATGGCTATTCACTTTCCCATTTTGTCGCCCGGAGAACGGTCTTGCTGGCGCTGCACCAACCTACGCGAGTCGAACAAATCTCCCAAAGAGCGATGCATTGGGTGAGTCGGGGTTTAACCTTAATTCTCGGGCATTAATTCTCGGGCATTCCTAATTGGACCAGTTTGGACGATATTCGATTATCTTCTTCATCGTCGAGCATGGGGTGCTCCGAACGACAGCATTCGCAGTGGCACTTAGAACGGTGATTTAGCAGGTGTCCTGTGACGAGTAGGAATCCGCCCAGCGGCGTCAGCCAAAGCGTAAAACCTGCTTGAAGAAACTGGAAAGGTGCCTGTGACAACGTGGAGTCACTAATGGTGGCCAAGCTTTGCGAATCTGTATCCGTTTGTTGACAGCAAGATTCCGTGCAAGCGTTTGGATCAGATGCTTCAAGGACAGGACGATCAGCAACCAGCAGACTCTCGCACGACGAACAACAATCGGTACTGAAGAATGCGGTTGCAGCAATGACTCCAAGCCCAAAGGCTCCAACAGAGGCAGGAACTAGCTTTCTGTGCTTTCGCCATCCAGGAATGAAAGCGGCAAGGGCTATCACGAAGCAAATCACCGCCATCCACCGATGGAAAGATTCATCCGCAAGGAATTCTAGTCCAAGTAGCGGAAGGTAGCTGACCACCATTGGCATGGCAGCACAATGAATCGCACACGCAATGGATGCGATGACTCCTAGTAGATCGCTCCATGACGATCGAGACGATTCCACCAAGGGTGAACTACCGGGAATGAGAAGCGATTGATGCTGACTTTCGGGCATGTTGAATCCAGTAGGACTTAGTGAGCAAGAGCGGCGTTATCCGTAACGCCGCTCCAAAGTTTCTAACTTTCTGATGAACGATTTCTTAAACTCAAGAATCTATTCTTCGGTGTCAATCATCGTCGCAAGCTAAGAAAGCATCTGCGCTGTTGTTGCCAAAGGTAACAACATTGTTGTCCATTTCTCCAACTGTAGTGTTTCCAGTGACATCAGCCCAAGAAACTGCTCCATTTCCGATGATTGCATCACCATCTGCATTCTCAGCAACACCCGCGTAAAATCCGGTTGTCACAGGGAGGTTATCCTCAGCATGAGCACCGGGAAGCATACCTGAGCCGATCGCGTACTGGTCAGCCACCTTGTGGCCGAACATCGACAGAGAAGTCAAGGTGATGAGTGATACTGATGCGACAATAATGATGTATTCGACTAAACCTTGTCCGCGTCGATTTTGATTTAATTTGTGATTCATAGTTTTAAAATTAATAATAGTAGTGTTTTGATTTGATGAAGATTGCAGAAAAGGGCAGCGCATAAAAACAAGTAATAACGCTCGCCTTTTCAGTGCAAATGCAATGAATTAGACCCAGTCGCGCGGCAGAATGGACCAATTAGGTCGGACCATGAATCAGCCACAGACGGGCAGAGGAGGCTATCGATCGCTTCTGCTCGGCATCAAGAGTCAGGATCCGTGCTTCGATACGGACAGACAATTGAGCACCTTGAGCACCGAGGAGAAGATCACAGCCTAGGCGGAGAGCGGCGGGCCGCGTGGATGGGATGCCGCCATCCACAGTTCGTAGGTAATCGTCGCAGGAAAAGTGGAGACGCGCTCTGCAACAAAGTCGGATACAGTGGGTGAAGAATGCTCCCAGCCAAAGCCCACAGGACGCGTCAGAGATTGGCAAATAGCACAAGAACCCGAATCGCACGGGGTCTCTTGACGCTCACAACTTTGATTCGAAATCTCAATTTCTTGGCAGTGATGGCAGCAACTCGCTTCCGATTTGACCTCGGTGACGCAATTGTCACACGTCGCACTATGTACCCATGCGGGTGCGTGCCCGATGGCAGCAACAGTACACAGGAAGGCGATAAGGAAAGTTCGGATGAATTGCACGAGAAAATCGCGATGGAGGATGCTGGTTGGTTGTCGGATCATCCGACGATGATTTATAGAATGATTGAATCGTAATCGTTCGTCAAGATCCTGTGTTAACGTTTTGAAATTCCAAGTGCAGTTATCGTGAACTCGGGTTTTGCTCTCTCTCCCTGAAAGTCTAATAACCCAGACGGACAGCGGTCCTGTTACGACGGCTCCTGTTATTTTTCAGCCGCTAACATACCTCTTCCGGACAACATCCTTAGTTTGTACCCCCCCATGCTCTGGGCAATGCGAGTTCGAGCTCTGGACTCACTACCACCCAACACCTAGTCTGATTCTTTCGTTGAACTTGTAAACACGATATGAGACGGATTGCCCACTGGCTGGAAGTGCCCAGTGAAACTCAACCCCCCTGTTTGTCGATTCACTCGAAAGACCGCTAGGTTGTCAGCCCGCTGATTGCAGCAATAAAGAAAGTTACCTGTAGGATCAAAATGGAAACTCCGAGGGTAGTTCCCCCGCGTCCAAACTTCGCCACGGTATAGCAACTCGCCTTCTTCCATCACCTCATAAATAGCGATGGTGTCGTAGAGTCGATTTCCCGCGTAGACAAACTTGCCATCGTTGGAAACCAATATCTCAGAGCAAAAATTACTACCTGCAAAGCCAGCGGGTAAAGTACTCCAAGACTTTTTGTAAGTCAGTTTTCCATCGTCACCGTCGTAATGAAATAACGCGACCGTGGAACCCTCTTCTTGAACGGAATAAAACCAACGACCGTTAGGATGGAAATGAAAGTGACGAGGTCCATCACCGGGCGGTAGCGACACCGAACCTTGTTGCGTTGGGCTGAGTTGCCCGGAAGCTTCGTCAAAATCCCAAACGTAGATTTTATCTAGGGCTAGATCTACGTGGATCACATATTTCCCGCTGGGATCTGCTTGAATCATGTGCGCGTGTGTTCGATCGTGTCCGCTGAATGCGTAACTGCCTTGAGGTGCATTCGTTGCCACGGTAGGGCCAATCTCTCCTTGATCCTCCACCACACATACTGGTTCTCCTAATCTTCCATCTGTTCGGACCGGCAGGACAGAAACCGAGCCACCGAAATAATTTGCAACTAGCAAAAAGCGTTGCGAGGGATGAAGACTGACGTAGGTTGGACCCGCACCACCTGAAGAAACGGTATTGAGCTTGGTAAGGCTTCCATCTGATGCATTGATGGCAAATGCACTGATACTGCCTTGATCGGTTCCATTCCACCGATCGGTTTCATTTGCCGAATAGAGCCTTGTCTCGGTAGGATTGACCGCGAGGCAACTCGGGCTGGTCCCCATGGGAAAAACGCCCGCAGGAGTCAAATCGCCACTTTGTCGATCCACCTCGAAATAGTGAATCCCTTTTCCGTTTCCAGGCGGCAAGTCGACCTGAGTAGGAAGCACATCTCCGAGCGGAGAACTAAAGGTTCCCACATAGGCCATGAATGGTTTTACACTTGTATCTTGACCCAAGACCTCTCGAGGCATAATGACGGACATGAGAAACATGGACACCAGTAAACATTTGGCAATTGATGCGTAAATGGAAGTGTAAGATTTCTGATTCATCAATACAGTCTTGTCCATTCAATGTTCAGTAGCTGAGAATTCATCATCATTGCGCTCAATACTTCAGGGTCAATCCCCTGTTGTAAATCGTGAATTATTTTCGTTAAGCCTATCAAGGGCAGCCGTACGAGAATCAGTGGCTCGATCATCTGATTTTTTGACGACATACCTCAGCAGGAACGGGTGCATAACCGACGTGTCACCAACGAAGATCCTCTCCTCGTCTCGCACCTGTATCTCTTTATTTTGACGACTCACGTAAATTTCATGAAAATCCTGCAAGGGTAAAATCCACATCCCATTTCGGTTTTCATCAAACGCACATACGTAAGCAAAACGCTCTTTAACAAGATGCTCGATACGGAGATCGCGGTCCATCGATAGCGGTACCACTTCGAGGGAATCCGTTGCTAAAGCAGTTCCAAAGGTTGGGTCAGGTAAATCCTGCAAAAGTAAATTTACCCCTCCAGTGGTCGTAAAAAGCACTCTTTGATAATTGGGCTCTGCATACTCATCGTATGGACCGAAAAAAAGCTCATGCAGATCGAGATCCTGATATTCATCTGCAATGGGTAGACGAACAAGATAGAACAACAAGCGATAAGCTGGATCATGCTGATCTCGAATCGCATTAACCCATCCTGCTTTGCCATCCTTCTGCGATCCAGACTCATAGATGGCTCTTAGCGTTGGGTGAGCAGATACCAGCTTTGACATCGCTTCTCTGCGATTTGCTGCGGCGACGTAGTCTCGAGTGGTATTTCTCTCGTTGCCGTCTGTCATCATTCGGATCCAATTCAACTGTACTCTGAAGGTAATCATTTAGCAGGGTGACGAGATCTCTCCTTCTTTCCCCCAATCTAGTGCCTAATCCAATTTTGTTCTACTCACTGACTTTCTGATCCACCCCAGACCTTCTGTAATTTCGTATCTCAGTCCCGAGCATTGGCTCGAATATCTCTCTCCGGCAGGTGGTGGGCCCCCATTAAACCGAGTCGTCATGAGGGCATTTTGCTCCAGTGAGTCAGGATGCCCCAGCAATCTAAGTGATGATCAGGATTTCTCGGCTGAATCAAATCACAGTCGAAGACCTTCCTCCAAAAATCATTAAGCACGAAACTGAACTTGGCTATGTTGGAGGAAGCGACCCTGACGAACTCGTTCCACTGTCAACAATCGAAAATCAATATATTCAACATGTACCAAAGATCACCAAACAGAATCGCACCTCCGCAGCAAAAATCCTTGGTCTGGACCGCAAAACACTGTACAGAAAACTAAAGCTGATCGATGGCGAGCCAACTTGACAGCAACTCCGCATCGGGTTGGTCGAAGATTCTGCATTTTTGGATGCTCCCGTCAGCATCATCATATAACAGAGCTGCAGCTGCATTAAGCTGAGAAGCTTCTGATGAATCCATCAAGAATGCTGAATCGGATGGATTCATTTGTCCGAGAATTCTCAACTCAAAATCTCGATGTGATGCACGTGGCAACCAGCGTGAAAGTGTCTCAACCGACGCGCAGGAAATGATAGAAAATACATGAACAGCAGGCCCATCCCTGAGAACATTCTGCAACGCAATACTCGGTGCTTTCTTCTCAGACTCCCCATTCAATGAAAAGCTAAAACTATCTTCCTGCCGTAATTCACGATAACGTTCCAGTGGATCGATAAAGAGAAATACTGGGGGACCTTGCTGATCTGATTCTGAACGCGACACGACCAGCTGCTCAATCTCACGGATTGCATCTTCACAATCTCTTGGTTTGATGACTTTCAGATCAAAAGAACTCACATCAACCGATTGCCAAATTGGCTGATTTTCACGGGTTCGATGACCATCGAAAATACGAATTTCCGCTTGAGGATGTGCCTTGAGCACCGATACCAGAAGAGTGTTTTGCATTGACGCTCGAATGGATTCGGAAGCAATCGCCAATACATTTCTTCCAGGATCATCACGAAAATCAATCGAAACGGGAGGACCGATTTCCACGGCTTCGCCGAGCAGGGCAGAAACGGATCCCTTAGACGCCGAAGCCAAAACTTGATCGGCTAATACTGGATTCCATTGGCTAGGTCGATTTCCCTCAAAAACTACTTTGGGCGGGAATTGACTCTCCAATTCCATGTCACGTGAGGTAGTGTTCGAAAGGATTCGGTGATGGTCCTCGGTTGAAATCCAGGCCACCTGAAAAGGCTGATTTCCCTCAATCAAGCCACCTGCGTCATTGTAAATCGCTTCACCGGGACGCTGGATCAATTTCGCTGCTGTATTGTCGTCGTCAAGAATGAGTGCCGCATCCGATTCGGAACATTGCATTGCAATACGAATCGCCATCTGTCCCAAGGTCGCACGAGGTAAAGAATACGCTCCCGCAAGGGATTGGCTACTTAGAACCACGTGGAGCCCAAAGGATCGACCCTGCCGTACGATTCGGTCGAGCAACATAGCACACTCGCTGGCTAGTCGATCGTCACGGACAAATAGTTCTTGGAACTCATCGATAATGAGCATAATCCTGGGTAATGGGTTGTCGCTCTGCTCTCGATACTGCGCCAAGCTCTGCACGCCGTAGGATCGGAAAATTTCACCACGTTCCTGAAGCTCTCTATCCATTTTCTGAAGAACGCTTTTTCCGAACTCTCGCTCACTCTCAATCCCGATTACCCGCGCATGGGGCAGACCCATATCAGCGTACGGTTTGAATTCAACTCCCTTCTTAAAATCCAAGAGATAATACTGAAGCTGATCCGGCCTATATTTAATCGCTCCGGCTGTGATCAATGTGTGTAGAAGAGTACTCTTTCCAGAGCCTGTCTTCCCCGCAATCAAAACATGCTGCTTTACCCCTTCTCCAATGGAGAGAACCCTAGGTCGCCCAGCTCCCTGAGTACCCAACGTAATTGACAAGCCATCGTCGGTTACGGAAATAGGATCTTCGTGATCATCAATCAATTGCTTAAAAGGCACTTCCACACGAGATGCCTTTGCAGCTTGGTTACCGATATGATCAACAAGTAATCGTCGTTCAGAGGAATTTGGTGCTTGATGTGGTTGAACACGGAATCCCCCGAGGTGTTCCGATTCGATACGCCAACCCTCGGATTCACTCACGTCAATGCGCAAGATTTTACTGCTGGTGGGTTCGTTTAAATCAGAAGGCCACTGTGTCGCCCGATTACTGACAATGATCACGGTGTTACCACACCGTGAACCACTTTCAATCAGTGCATTGAGATAACGATGTGAAGAACGACTGAGTCCGACAGGTAAACCGACAGCCGCCACAATGGTATAGGGTTCTGCAAGTCCTCCAGCAATCTCGTTGTAATCCTCAATTCTTTCGAATCGATCTCGTAAGCATGAGAGCATGACGTCCTCGGCGTGATGAGCGAGCTCCCCCAAACGCTGTTCAATCGTTTCTTCGGTTGTCCAAACCCGATGCCCCACCATTCGCGGATCGAAGTCGGCGAGTGGCATGAAATTCGCAAAGTTTTGGCCGCGACCTAGTGGATCAATCAATAACAATTTCGCTCGAGATGGTGGCACAGTACTTAATAATCTCCACAGGATTTGATGCACACATTCAACGACCCGCTGCATCTGAGACTCATCGGCGCGAATGAAGAGTCCGGAATGCAAACGGCGGTGCAACACAACAGGCAGGCTACCCGGTAACCCGAACTCCCAAACTGGATTTTGATGCTCAGTACTTTCAGAATCCGTGCCTTTGGAAATGGAATGAACGGTTTCATCCATTTCTTTTGTGATCGAATCGATCCAAGGTTGTATGTTCAACTGGCCGATGGGGAGATAATCTACATGATTCCTAATTAATGAGTTTCCATCATCTAAAGAGCGCCAATCTCTCAATAAAGAATCAACAGACTGATTCGCTTCAACGAGTCGCTGATTAATCGCTTCGAACCCATCCCTTACTCGTTCCTTCAATCGCTTCGTTTGCTGTGTTTGACGGGCAATTAAAGATTCACGTTGAACTAGCGTGGTGTTTTCAGTTGTCGTGATGCGAGTGGAGATCTCTGACGCCAATTGGTCCGCTCTCACCCTCATTCTAGAATCTATCTCTCCGTACGTTTTTGTAAAATCTTCATCCAGTGTTTCAAGCGAGTGTTGGAGTTGCTCACGTTTAAGTGATTGTTCTTCGTTCAGTTGCGTTTCTACCTCGATGAGCTTCTGGTCTTGCCATTGTTTCGTGGCATTCAATGACCTATCCCGATCTGAGATCAATTGCTTCTTTTGTTCGATGGTCTTCTCATCTATCCACTGGCGATAGGATCTAAGTTCGTTGTCAAATCTATAGGAAATTTCGCTCAATCTTGGATAACGTTGAAGCGTTTGCCTCTTAAGGGGAAACATCAGAGCAGCGTAGGTCATGAATACCAAGACACCAGCAGTAACCACACCTCCGACCACCCAGACAAATTGAGGTATTTCTCCCGGTGCTGGGAAATAAAAAGAGCTTAAATAAGTCCAAATAGCTGCCAGAAGGAAGCCCGTCATCGGCAATACCCAAGACTCAACGATCTTGGCAATTCGCGTGCTTGCCAACGCTTTAATCTGGCGTTCAATCTCAGTGGTCTGACTCTCCACATAACTATTCAAGTCAAAATGTTCTTCGAAATAGAGTGGAGGTGCATCGTCGATTTTGGTAACAGATGGATCCGCGTTGGGAAGACGTTCCAACCGACGAGCAACTAGAGCGTCGATCTCCTTGAAACGCAGATCAAACTTTGCTGTTTCAGCATCGATCAGCTGATGATACCGCTGCTGCTTCACTAAAACTGACTTTTTATTTTGTTCGAAATCAGTATGAGCCAGTTCGCGGCGCCGATCTCCCTCTTTTTTTATCTTTGTGCTCTGTGCCTCTAACTCCCGCCGGTAAAGAATGGACAATCGGTTCAGCTGATTTCTCTTCTCCTCCACTTGCCGTTCATACTGGGAAATGCAGGTCTCCTTCGCTTGGTCCCAATTCTCCAGCATGTCCCGCCGAGCTGAACGACAATTGACTAACACCTGGTTCTTAAGACGTTCCGATTCAACGTCGCTCTCACGGAGTTGCTCCTGATGGTCTGATACGAGTTGCTTCAAGTCATCTTGGCAGAGCTTGAAACGTTTTTCCAATCCATCAATCGCTCTCTCTTGTCGATGGAGTCCAAGAATCCCAAGCGGTCCCACTGCATTCTTTTTCATGATTCGATTATCTCAACTGCCGAAAATCGATGAATGTCATGTATAAGGAGCTGCACTTGCGAACCGATGGTAACGTTTGACATAGGCTGTCCGAAGGTGCAAGACTTGATACCGCAGTAGGCAAGCAATCACTCGCCATCATTTAAATCTTTCTCAGCATCCGCAACTGTATCCGTCAACTGACTCAGTAAGCTGGAAAGACGCTGGAGGCTTGGACCAATCGTTGTGAGGTGCTTGCGTTCAAATTGTGATCGTCGGTCATCTAGCCAGAACTCTCCTGTATCTTGCCAAACTTTGGAAAAGTCGGTGAAGACCTTTTTCAGTCGGTTGTTGGATTCGGTGAACTGACTTCTGGAATTTAGCATTTTAAAAGTAAATGGTTCCATATTGAATCTGGATACATTCCAATCTGACACCCACTTGGGTCACCGTGAACCCCACGGTAAGCAAATCGGAGTGTTAAATACATCTTCTATTCCGGAACCAAATCGCGATCAGGATTAAAAGTCCTCAGCATTTTTCGCCCCTTGTATAAGTTGAAAATATCCAACGGTCCCATGCTACGCTCGGCGCCATCACTTAGGTGTTCGATGCTTTCAAGACCGTCAGTAATCACAAGGCAAGATCTTTCCTGCCGCGAGGCTGTGTAAATCCCAGCGGTCTCATCTAGAAATCTGCCCAACAAAACCGCTTTTACCTGCTCGAAACCACATCGCTCTAAATGCTTCTTCCATTGATCAAGTTGTTCTCTCTGGAGATCATTCCAATTTTCCGGTGACAATGTAAAGATCTCGTCATGCTCCGCATGCCACCCCGCATAAATAGCATAGGTATCTTCGAGTGACAGATCTGTTACGTCCACCGAAATCGCAAATGTCACCGGTCCGGTCATTCCAATATTCGAATACGATTTTTCGCCAAAGTTGTACTCAAATTTTACAAGAGATATATCCACTGGATCGTGGTAACTGGGCCAGAGGCATCGTGTAGTGTGTACGACTTCTACGTGAGTAGGTGGAACTCCCATCTGCTGAGGCTGACTTAACCACAGTGCTAATTCAGCTTCTGAAGTTGCGTTGGCAGTGCGAAATTCAGATTCAACCTCTTCACCAAATCCAAGCTCCTCAGCGTACTGAATGACGCGTAGCCTCGCGGCGGGTTCTTTGAGCAATTCCAATAAGCGAGCTTTACCCTGATCATCACCCAAGCGTGCTAATGCTCCAGCAGCTTCACTCTGAACCCGTCGATGACGCAATTCCATGGCTTGATGTAACTTTCCGATGGAAGACAAATCACCCATCAGAGCCAACGCATCACACAACGATACGGCCAAGGCTACGGCCTCAGCCAACCGAGCCTGCACAATAGGCACTTCGGTTCCAAATGTTCGAGGATCGTCCTCGAAGGCACCGAGTCGACCTACCACCTCACCCAAGAGAATCCTCAACATTTCAACTTGACTATTGGCCGGATGCTGGGAGGTCAGCTCTTTCCGATATAGAAAATTCGCCAAGTCCAATAACGGAGAAGCAAGGCTGGGATGTTGCAATAAACCCAATGCATTAGGGAAGAACGCTTCAGCACTCCAGTTGGAACGTTGCATCAGTGGGCTCAGGACTTGAGCTGCTTCGACCCATTTTTGTGGGGGCTGCAGCGACAAAGATTCCACCAATGCAACTAGCGCCTGATCACTTTGATGGATTGCATATAGCTGCTGGAGTAGAAAACGATTGGAAGAGCGGGGTGGTATCGCTTGCTCGAGCTGAACGATCGTTTCTATAGGTAAACTCTCTACCAATGACCACCCTTCTCGAAGTAATGATGCATGTAGAATCCGAAGAACTGTTCCAACGATAGCCGGATCTGTATTTGCTAATTCACTTCGCGAGACGAGAAGCTGTTCTAGTAGTTCTAAGGCTCTACCCTCTGCTTTCTCAGAGAGATCTCTTAATCCAATGCCAGCAGCTACCGGGTCGACTTCATTTTGCAGTAGTGCTTCAAAACTATCTTGGAACAAAGGATTCACTTTTCGAGAGGGAAGTAATCAAATGAAATGGCACTTTGGCCTACATGTTTTTTTGACTGGAAGCGCTACCCGAGTCTCTTCGAATAGAAAGGTTACAACGCTCTTCTACAATCGTAAGGTGATGATGCATATGCCCAGCAATTAACCACGCCACACCTCTGGTGGTTAGAGAGCTTTCATCGATTTCACCTTGATGGTCCCACACTCGTGGGACCATCCGCCTCAACAGTAAGATATTCGACTGCCGCAGATATCCCCATTCAGTGACCAGGCCTGAGAAATTCCCCAAGCCAAAACGTGTTTCGACATATTGGTCGTAGTCGGGTTGTGTAAGGCGTGAAGATTCACCTGCCGCAAATTGGGTCAAGCACATACCCAGAAAACGTTCAGCATCAACACAGTGTGCAAAAACCTGCCTCACTGTCCAACGATAAGGTCGGTGAATTTTATCAATTTGTTCAGTACTAAGATGGCTCGCCAACTCGCAAAGCCAATACATCTGCTCGTTGAGTAAAGTGAGTACGCAATCCCCTTCAAGTGCTTGAATCAGCATTTGATGTTCTTCAGAGGACAGCTCTGATCCACAGGGTCTACGGCTTACGATTCGGCTCATGGTTTCTTGTTGAGTAAAGTTCTGCTTTTTCCGAATGTATGAAGTGAAATTCGAGTTAGCCAGAATTTGTTCACACAACTGCTTTGATCAATTGACCACTTTTTGCAATCGACTCGACGTCTATTGTATGTGGTCCAGCAAAAGAGTGGAAATCCACTGATACCCCCGAACCGATCAGCATGTCCCTAACCACTTCTGCACTCGTGAAGGGAAGAATAGGGTCCAGTGTGCCATGCGACTGAAACACTTTTGTTTTTGACAACCGCTTACTTACCAAGTCCATCCATATTTCTTTGCAGATCATTGTCCCTGAAAACTGCATCAGAGCAGCGGGGATTGGAATCTCACCCCTTAAAGCTACATCCATGGTGAGCATTGCACCTTGGGAAAACCCTCCAATTACTAGGTTGACTTGATCGGAATCGATCTCATCATATGCTGCATGAATCATGTCGGAGAGATCACCGCGTGCTGCGTCGATTCCCGGTGGTTCATGTCGGTGTAATTAATCGAACGCGGAAGCTTCCACCATATCAGCAAGCTGTGCCATATTGATTTGACACCAAGCTTTGCCAAATGTCATTCCGTATTCTGCTAACGACTTGGGTGCATCAGGA
>JAYYHM010000572.1:0-2989 GCA_036148415.1 Planctomycetota bacterium | reverse complement strand
CTTGGACGACAAGCATTTACATAGGTGCCGACTCAAGCCTTATCTGTCGGCCGGGCTCGCTCTTTTCCTCGTCCATGGAGTCGCCCGCATCGTCTCATCAATCATTAGACACTCATGTCCGATCACGCCCATCCAGAATCTGACGAATTGATCCCTCAACTCAGTGAAGATACCGCTGCTCAAGAAGAAGCGGAGAGTGAGACGTTTGAGGACGCGGATCTTTCGAGACACTTTTTATGGTTTCAGGCAGCACCCGCTTGGCTTGTAAGCATGGTGGTACACGTCTTGATTCTTCTCGTTCTCGGTTTGGTGACGATCGCGGATCCCATCAAAATAGTTAATGTGCTTTCTGCGAACTACTCCGGAGAGGAAGGTCCGGAGGTTGAGGAATTCACCATTGAAGAAATGGATCCCGGGGATATCAGCGAGTTAGAAGAAGAGATCGTGGAACCCGTCGATGTGGCTGAAGCCATGGAGATGGTGGAGCCTACGCCAATGGATCCGATGGAAATCGCAACGGTCGATTTTGATGTTGCCGACTTTGCCTCGGAGATGGCACCCGCAGCGATGTCACTGCAAACCGTTTCTTCTCTGAATATGCAGCCGATGAGCAGTCGCACAGCGGATATGAAGAAAAAACTACTTCGTGACTATGGTGGAAATGAATCGAGTGAAGCCGCTGTCACCGAAGCCTTGAAATGGCTGTCCCGACATCAAATGCCAAATGGTGCTTGGACCTATCAACACAACTTGGTCTGCAATGGCAGATGTGGTAATCCCGGCGAACCCAACCGAGCCAAAGCTTTCAACGCAGCCACCGCTATGGGTCTGCTGCCTTTCATGGGAGCCGGTCAGACTCATAAGTCGGGTGAGTTTCGTGAAGTCGTATTTCGTGGTTTACGCTTTCTTGTCCAAAACGGAAAGCCGGGCACGCAGGGCGGACTACCTGTCTTAGATCTCAGTGAAGGTGGGGGGAATCTTTATTCACACGGCCTCGCAGCCATCGCGCTCTGCGAAGCCTACGCAATGACCGAAGACCCCGAATTACTTGGACCGGCCCAAGCTGCCATCAACTACATCGTTTACGCTCAATGCCGTGACGGAGGATGGCGTTACTCACCGCAACAAAGAGATGGCGGAGACACCTCCGTGACTGGATGGCAGGTCATGGCTCTGAAGAGCGGTTACATGGGGCACTTGATTATTCCTCCGAGAACGATTCAGGGAACTCTGCTTTTCCTTGATAAAGTCCAATCGAATAACGGCGCGATCTACGGCTATGCAGGACCGAGCACCCGCATGAAGCCATCCACGACGGCAATTGGTCTCCTTTGTCGAATGTACACCGGCTGGGATAAGAAGCATCCTGGTATTATCGCGGGCGTTGAAGGGCTGGCCAAAGTAGGCGTGCTGAAAAATGACATCTACTACGACTACTACGCGGCTCAAGTCCTGCGTCATTATGGTGGCGAGAAATGGGATAAATTCAATGTGGAACTACGCGATTGGTTGGTCTCGACCCAGTCACAGGATCCCGGATCTAAGGGGAGTTGGCATTTCCCCAACAGTGCATCGCACCGAGGTCCAAAAGAGGGCGGTCGCCTGGCAAGTACCTCTTTTGCAACCATGATCTTGGAAGTTTATTATCGACATATGCCGCTCTACGCGGATGCCGCCGCCGAGGATGATTTTCCTCTCTAATTCTGGCGTGACGCAAAGTTAGTAACCCGAGCGAGACACTCGCTAGTGATTGCTCCAAATGTTATCGCGGCGATATCACGCAAATGTCAGCCAAATGATGATTGTCACGGCGATAGCACCGATCACATTCAGAACGAATCCCTCTCTCGCCATCTCTCGAATCGTCAGTTGCTCACTGCCGAATACAATTGCATTGGGTGGTGTCGCAACAGGTAGCATGAAAGCGAAGCTGGCGCTAATCGCAGCCGGAATCATGATCAACTTCGGATCAATTTTGGCAGCAAGAGCGGTGGCTGCCAAAATAGGCAGTATCAGGGTAGCCGTGGCCGTATTGCTGGTCACTTCTGTGAGAAAAGTGACCGCGAAACAGACCGCTGCAATCATCAGAAGAGCCGGGATACTGGAGAGTCCTGTCAGGGAAGACGCAATCAATTCATCGAGTCCTGATTGGCCAAACGCGGTAGCAATCGCGATACCTCCTCCGAAAAGAATCAGTACGCCCCAAGGAATTTTTTTGCAATCTTCCCATGATAAAAGGGTCCCACCCCTCCGGTTTGGAATCAGATGCATCACCATCACAGCTAGAAGAGCTACACTCGCATCGGAGGCTTGGGTGAGTTCCAGTGCACCGGACCAGCCCCCCATCGGTCCTTTTCTAGTCACCCACAATAGTGCGGTCACGCCAAAGACCGCCAAGGTTGCAATTTCTTCAAATCTCCATTTGCCAACCTCAGGAAGCTGAAGGGGTTCGGATTTCGATAAACCTCGGGTGAGCCAAAAACCCATCACCGGTAACATCACAAGCACAACCGGAAATGCCCATCGCATCCAGGTGAAAAAGGAAGGTTCAATCCCATCATTGACGTCGGTATAGAGCCGCATGAATACCAGATTAGGTGGTGTCCCGATCGGTGTCCCGATACCTCCAATACTAGCCGCGTAAGCAACGGCTAGTAACAAGCATTTCTTCAATACAGCATCGCTACTGTGAGCAGTTACCGCCAAAACGAT
Source organism: Planctomycetota bacterium (assembly GCA_036148415.1). Lineage (GTDB taxonomy): Bacteria > Planctomycetota > Planctomycetia > Pirellulales > Pirellulaceae > Rubripirellula. The sequence continues at coordinate 277 of JAYYHM010000572.1, read as the reverse complement.
AGGCAATAACATGAGTACGGTGGCAGCATTGGAAATCCACATACTAAGAAATGCGGATGCTGCTATAAATCCAAACACAAGTCGCCTGCCACCGTACTGACCCCCGAAGCCATGAACCATCATGACAGCAAGACGTCGGTGTGCCCCACTTTTCTCCATGGCCATGGAGAGCATGAATCCACCCATCATCAGCAGCACAAGTGGGTCACCATACGCGGCACCCACTTCCTTTGGCTCCAAAACCTCGGTCAGCGGCAGGATGGCAATCGGTAAGAGG
>JAYYHM010000571.1:0-7988 GCA_036148415.1 Planctomycetota bacterium | reverse complement strand
CAAGAGCCATCTGCCGCAACACTTCGCTCTCGCGTTGGGTCAACGGAACCTCGATATCTTGACTCAACCTCGGAGTAGCAAGGGCACCGGTAACGCGACGCAATTCTTCTCGTGTCCATGCAGACTCCCCTGAGGCAGCAGTGATCAGGGCCTCGTGCAACCGTTCCCGTGGAGCCGACTTCAAAACATATCCGGACGCTCCAAGAGCGACTGCCCTCGCGATATAAGTGGGATTGTCGTAGGCAGAATAGAGCACGATTGGGAGATCGGGATTATCTAGCTTCATTCGCCCCAGCGTATTGAGCCCATCACCGCCCTCCATTCGGACATCCATCAAAACGACGTTCGGCTGAAGGTTTTGTACAGCTTCAATCGCTTCTGTAGCGTTGGTCGCCTCACCTACGATTTGTAAGTCGAGTCCTTGAAGCATCAAACGTAATCCAAGTCGAATGATTTCGTGATCATCAACCACTAATAATCTCTTCGCTAACACATCTCCAGACATGATTATTTCGACCCTATTTAGTCAACGGTGTGTTTGAGGGTTTTCCCACCCCGAACGCCGGCCTCTTCACGAAACGGCGTTAGACGTGGCAGGCAATGCTTAGTTTTCCGTCGCAAACGGACATCTTTATTGTTGAACCAGTCAGCCCCTATTGGTCTTCAACCAACTCAACCACTATCCCATATCCCCCATTTGGGAAGTTTAATCATAACCAGCGATTAAAAAACACAAGCAAACAACTGATAAAATTCTAGGTAATAACCCCTCCAATGAGGTGTAATAGAGCTTTTATTTTCATCTAAACTGCCCAAATCATACTCCGCTGTTCTTCAAATGAAGCTGAATGCTATGAAACGGGGTGGTTGGGGGTCATGCAATGAAACTCCGGAGGGGTATCCGACGAGGGCAGAAAAACTGCCTTCCTGTTTGGTAAAGAAATACAAAACAGCTCAAAAAAGCCGCAACTCATCACACACCTCCATAGAGCTATTTGGCGTCGGGGAGCTGATCATGCTTTAACCCTGCGAGTCATTTTCCTGCCCTAGTGAGTCGCTGTCTGATCGCTTGAGAAAAAGCTCAATTAGCTTGCCTGATCAAGCAAGCGTTTTGCGGCGATTAGATTGCGAAACTGGATTCTTAAGCGTTTGAGCCACAACACCAAGTAAATATTCGAGAGTAGTGAGATAAGTAAAATCCCATTGAACAATGGGTCCGGATCTGCAGGACTAGAAGATTGATCTCTGTCACGTTCAATCAGCGAAGTATTCAGAGATTCATCACCCCCGACAACATTCTCGAGATTTCCTGAGATTCGAGGAGAGGAAAGCTTCTGCGTGATCCTTGAACCGTTATCCAAGGAGGTGTCATTAATCGCATCCATCACCAGAGCTGGATTGGACTGCCGATCACTCTGAAAATCATCACTGAGGTGCGATTGATCCTCTTTCTCTTCCAAACTTGGATTTGAAAAAAATTGTGTCACCATTGCTGATCGCCCAACAGGCTCAGGATTCGGCTCGTCCTGACTATTTTGTGTGGCATCATCAGGCCGCCCCAAATTCCCCACAGGCAAACGCAAGCCCTCGGGAAACTGCCCAAATCCGCCCAAACTCTGATCCTCGATGATGTCGTTCTCGCTGTTCGCTACCACTTCGATTCGTTGACTCTCGTGCCCGGCAGAAAGTGAATCAGATCCCATATCAAGGACTCTCCATTGCTCCATTAAGTCATTGTCCAAGGGCTGACTTGGTATAGATGAGGATCGCTGACTGTTGAAAATTGGAAGGCTACCCCAATCACCTTCGTCAACATCGATAGGCTCGGTTGAGGGCCCACCTACGCGAATATGAGCATGTGTTCCCTCAGGCTGGGTACGTTCTCCTAACAACATTGAATCAGGACGAGTGCGCGGATCATCCAAAGGAGGGGAACGAAAACTCGGAGGTACCAGCAGATCGCCTTTTTTTTCCAACCGTTCCTCGATACTGCTCTGAGTTTGATTATCGAGTCGACCAGGAGTAGATCCGCCCTCAAGAACTTCCCGGTAAGACCCTGCATCGGTACGGTTATCACGGGAAACACTCTCACCTCCTGGAACTGTATTCAGCTCCGCTGGTAGGTTTAAACCTGGAGCAGATCTTCTAGGACCCTCAATCGGGCTATTGGCTTGGCTTGGGATGGGTGCCGGAATGGGTAGAGCTGAACTCGCCGAGGCAGTCCAATCCGATTCCACAAACTCATATGAGGAATCCACATCACCAAGAATCGACCTCTGTTCTGGAGGCTCACCATTGACGACGAGCACTATCAATAGCGTGATCCATTCATTCATTTCTTAAGGCCTCCAAGTCTTTCAATGACAGTGAGGTAAGCTTTGCACGGAGCCTAATTCGCCTTCCCAAACAAGTAAAGAATCGTAACGGCGTCGCAATCGGGGAGTAAAGAGAGATCGCAAGTGTAAACCAATGAAATGAAATAGTGCTTGCCACCACTACCTGTTACTTGATGAAAATTGGCTTACTGAGCACCTAAGATTTAATACGCAGAAGTTTCAGATAGTTCTCAACAAGGTATTCCCCTGCTGACTCTATCTCGCTTTGGGTGTTAAATCGGCCAATGCCAAATCTAACACTACGGCGAGCTTCCGCATCACTGAGACCCAATGAGGTTAAAACATGACTTGCTGTCGCTTCATGACCGCTGCAAGCAGAACCGCTGCTGAAGAGCACATCGGGAGAAGAGGACATCCAAGCTTGGCCCTCCATTTCTGGAAGTTGTAGATTGAGGTTCCCTCCAAGCCGTACTTCCTCAGCCAAGTTTGATCCATTGAGTGTCAATCCCTCCATGCCACTGGAGAGCAGAGACCATAGACTGTCTCGCATTTGAGTGACGCGTTTTGGATCCGATCTCAAATCATTGATCGATTGTTCCAGGGCTGTCGCCATCCCAACAATTCCTGCTGGATTCATCGTTCCACTTCGTATTCCGGCTTGTTGTCCGCCGCCGAGCATTTGAGGGCGAAGCCGAACTCTGCGATCACCCGCACCCACCACTAAAAAGCCGGTACCTTTTGGACCATAGAACTTATGCGCGGTAGCACTTAAAAGATCGATTTTGACGGCCTGGAGATCAACAGGGATCCTACCTATTGCTTGGGTTGCGTCGCTGTGGAGTAAACAACCATGCCGCGAACAAAGTGCAGACACTTGCGACATGGGATTAATTGCCCCGGTCTCATTATTCGCCCACATGACGGATACCAATGCTGTTTCATCCGTGATGGCCGAAGCCAAACAATCGAGGTCAACAGTGCCTGCGTTGACTTGTCCCTGAGGAACGACTGGAACAAGCGTTACTTTGAAACCATCATTCTCGAGATCCTTGAGGACATCCAAGACAGCAGGATGCTCTGATGTGACTGAAACCAGGTGCTTCCTTTTCTGTCTAGGATGGGTGACTGTGCCCCGTATCGCTAGTTGGTTACTTTCTGTCGCGCCGCTGGTCACAATTACTTTTTCACCAACGGTATTGATCAAGCTGGCAATTAAGTCGATGGATTGATGAATCACATCTGATGCAACCTGACCAGCATGATGTGAACTGTGCGGATTACCAAAAAATTCTCCAAACCAAGGCAACATCTTTTCAATCGCTACCGGGTCGCATGGTGTGGTCGCATGATTATCTAAGTAGATCACTGCAAGCTCATTTTATTGAGATTCTATCTCCTTCCTCGGTGGAAGAGAAAATAGAAACGATCTCAGTTTCCGAAAAGTCAAACCCGCTATAAAAAAATCAATTTTGATAGAGTGCTTTGATCGCCAATTGACTCCAAGTCTCCAACCGATCCAAGTCCTCGATCAGTTCCTCGATGCTTACAAATCCGCCCTCTGCAAGATCGGCTTCATTGCTACGAACAAGTGGTTCGCTCAAGGTAAAACGATGAACAATCCCTAAGTGCACCTGCCCCACCTCATTTGAAGGATCATAAATCAAACCTTCTCGCGTCTCCCGATAGTCTGACTGAAGATTCACTTCTTCCTCAAGTTCACGTCGCATACCCATGCGATAGGGATCAGCGCCCTCTGCAGAATCCTCCTTGCTTATGTGCCCACCTATTCCCACACTTCTTTTGGCATGATGACGTGACTCACCTCCACCTCCACCGCGAGTATAAGTGAAGAGAAATACTGTGCCATCCTGATCAGTCCACTCGAGTAAGACATAGGGAATCAGCTGTTTATAGCTTGGATCGGACTCCATCGGTCCTCGGGGCTTAAAGGAGAGGTGCTCGCTTTTAAGAATCGGAGTCATAAATCGATCCACATCAGCCTCAAAGCCCTCAATCTTCCCGATTGCATCAACAACCGAAGCCGGGACGACCAGGATATGTTCTTCAACTGCCTTATTTTGAGAACTCAAACTATTACTCCAAGTGACTTGTAGGAACCATCGATCGTTTCAGCTTGCATCGATAAATATTAAAAAAGAACTCAATTCCAGTCGAGCAAACCGTCACACTTAGCGGTATGCTCCGCAAATCATTTTCGATCTCGTGGGACTTCCATTGATTCATTGACCCAGCTGTTCTCGCAATGTCTTCATTCCTCTATGCATTAGACCTGCAACAGAGCCAGAGGTCTTGTCCAATTTTTCCGCGACCTCGCTCAATTTCAAGCCCTCGATATAATGAAGACGGATAGATTCCCCTTGAGATTCTGGAAGTCGATCTATTGCCTCAGCGAGCCTCATCACATGCTCACCAAGCATCACATTCTGACTGGGAGTAGGACCATCCCCCGCCAAAAGATTCCGGATTCGCATTGAGGAAGCAGCGAGCTGCTGCTCCATGGATTGCTCGCGTCTTATATCTCTTTTGTCACGATGCAAATCACGATCAACATGACAAAGATGTCTGGCTAAAATCTGTCTCAGCCACGCCATGAATTCCTCTTCCGTTTGCCCTCGAAATTGCCCAAAGGCTTGGACGGCTTGCAACATTGCTTGTTGAACCACATCCGATGCACCCATTTTAGCCCGATAGGCTTGACGCATCTTTGTTCTTGCAAGCATGCGAAGATAAGACTCGTACTTTGCGACCACAGCAGGATCATTCGTATCAATAGGTGTTCCAGACCATGAGGTAGCATTATCTGAAATCTCGGAACTGGAATCTGAAATCGAATCCTCACGTGGTGGTTTCATCGAATCCCCCAAGATATCCCATAAGAAAAGTAGATTACTGCTTAATCTTTAATCTGTACCCAGTGCGCGAACCGACATACCCCAGTGGGTGAACCGGATTTCCGTAGCATAACATAAATGGGGTTCGGTATTCCGCAGTCGAGTTATGGATTACCCACAGGAACTCCTGCTCGCCAGCCCCGAGGCCACCTCTTCGATACTCTCGATAACGACATCAGCTAGAATCGCAAGTTCAGATTGATTGATAGAGAGTGGTGGCATCAGGACAATCACATCACCGAGGGGCCGAATCCAGACTCCTCGGTCGGTGGCCAGCTGACAGATCTTCCTACCCAGAAGTAGAGCAGGATCGGGCGGCTGCTTTGATTCGACATCCTGCACCAACTCAATCCCAAACATAAGTCCTCGGCCTCGTACACAGCCCACATGAGGATGATCATTCAGCGCTCTAAAGCGGTTTCGCAAATAATTCCCCTTCGCTGACACGCCAAGTACCGGTTGTTCTCGGTCAAAAAGATCTAGGGAAGCCAACGCCGCCGCAGCAGCAAGAGGGTTACCAGCAAACGTGTGGCCGTGGAAGAACTGTTTCGAACTCTCTACTGGGGCCAAGAACGCTTCGTATACTTTGGGGACCGCTATCGTCGCAGCCATCGGAAGATAACCACCTGTCAATCCTTTTCCGAGGCATAGGATATCTGGCGTTACCTCTTCTTGTTCACAGGCAAACATGGTCCCTGTGCGGCCGAATCCTGTAGCCACTTCATCACAGACCAAGAGAACATCAAATCGATCGCATAACGCCCTGACCCCCCGAAGAAATCCTTTTGGGTGGGTAATCATTCCCGCAGCACCTTGAACAAGCGGTTCCATCACAACTGCTGCCAGTTCCTCATGGTGCTCAATCAAAAGAGCTTCCATTTGTGAGAGGTAATACTCAGTAGCGCCCTCAATTTCGACATCCCGAGGTAAACGGTAAGTGCAGGGCAGGGGTCCCCGAATTGGAGCAAAAAGTATCGGAGAAAAAAGTTGATGAAAATACTCGATCCCACCAAGTGAAACCGCACCAGTCGTGTCTCCGTGATAAGCAAGATTGAGGGCCAGATACTTGGTTTTCTGAACCTTGGGCTGAGCCCTCTGCTGCCAGAACTGAAAAGCCATTTTAATTGCAGCCTCGACCGCAGATGAACCATCACTACTGAAAAAGACATGAGACAGGTCACCGGGTGTCCGCTTTGCCAGCTCATCCGCCAAAGACTCTGTTGTGTCGCAGGACATACCGAGCGTAGTAACGTGGGCAACCCGACTCAACTGTTCCTTTATTGCCTCATTGATCTCCTGCCTCGCGTGTCCATGAACGTTACACCACAGACTCGCGACCCCATCGAGCAACTGCCTCCCATCGGCAGTGGTTAACCATGCACCCTCGGCTCGATTGATCACCAACGGATCATAATGGGCCATTTGAGTAAAACCGTGCCAGTGAGCAGATCTTGCTGATTGCGTATCATGCATAGAAAAAATCAAAAACAACTATTGCGGTTCGCAGGAATCCGACGAAACGAGTACGATGTCAGTCGGGGCTAAGCTTTCGAAACGAGTCATGATTTTCCCACGTAACTCGGTAGTTGCAAGAGTTCCACCACCGATAATCACCTCAAATGGATGCCTGGGTAGAATTGGAGGAGATTCTGACACCTCGGTGGAAAGAAAAGACAAGGGTAGCCCGAATGAATATCTGCGGATTGCTGATTGAGCGGTCCGTTGAATCAATCAGTAGCCCGCCGAAACGAAAGGCGGATTTGCACGGAAACTAAGTGTCACCATGGCTAGAGAAGCAGTCTATCAGCAGTCGAATCCTGAGACCGCCCAAACAGAAAGCATCCCAACCGAACAAGACCATTCACTCCGTCCTAGACTCATGGATGAGATGGTCGGCCAGCAGGATGTGATTGAACGTCTACGAATTGCAATCGAAGCGGCACAACAGAGGGGTGAACCCCTGGGACACCTTCTATTTGATGGACCCCCGGGGCTTGGCAAAACCACATTTGCTACTGTGATTCCTGCGGAAATGGGAACGACGGTTCAAATGGCAAATGGTGCGGGACTCAAGGCTCCTAAAGATCTTCTTCCGTACTTAACAAACCTCTCTGAAGATAGCGTTCTGTTCATTGACGAAATTCACCGTGTCCCCAAATCGGTGGAAGAATACTTATACACAGCAATGGAAGATTTTAGGATCGATATCGTTCTGGGTGAGGGAGTCAACGCTCGAACACTTAACTATGAAATACAACCCTTCACTCTCATTGGTGCCACCACACGAGCAGGAATGCTGAGCGCTCCACTTCGAGATCGATTCCAGATCCGTGAACATTTGGGCTGGTACACCCAAACCGAACTCAGGGAAATTATCCTCCGGAATTCGGTCAAGCTTAAAATCAAAGTGGATAAAGATTCAGCGATGGTCATCGCAAACCGGAGTCGTAGCACACCACGACTCGCCAATACTCGTCTTCTTTGGGTTCGAGATTACGCACAAAGCAAGACAAATGGCGTAGTGGATGAACAGATTACGGCAGCGGCTCTGGACATGATTGGGATCGATTCCCTTGGGCTAGATAAACAAGACCGCAATTATCTTGACACGCTAATCCGAATCTTTGCCGGCGGACCAACTGGACTGGAAGCCATAGCGCATACGATGAACGTGAGCAGTGACACGCTAGAAGATGAAGTAGAGCCTTTTCTGCTTCGCAGCGAATTAATGGTCCGAACA
>JAYYHM010000570.1:0-4624 GCA_036148415.1 Planctomycetota bacterium | reverse complement strand
CGGAGGGATGCTTCAGCTCCGGCGCCATCGTGATGACAGGTCCCAGTGAGTTCATCGTGGATTTTCTGCAAACCGTTGGACGTCCCCACCGTGTGGCCAAGCGTGTCATTGTGCCTCACGCGGTGATGCCACAGTTTGTCGATGCGCTCCAGACGAATTTAAATCTCTACAAGAGTCGTTTTGGTGACCCACCCCAACCCCCTGCTCCAAACCCACCACCAGAAAAACGGCCGTCACCACAGGAAATTTACGATGATTTAAAAATGTCGGACGAGGTGATGAGCGGTGTCTACGCTAACGGTGTCATGATCGGCCATGGAGCAAGTGAGTTTGGCCTAGATTTCATGACGAGTTTTTTTCCGCAATCCGCTGTCAGCGCACGCATTTTTCTCGCCGCTGGACAAATTCCAAGATTATTGGATTCACTACGCAATTCCGTTCAGCAACTTCAGCAACGACAACAAGTGATCCAAGGTGGGGGTGAAATTCAAGTTTCGGCAGCGGGCCCTCAGTTACCACTCAAGCCCACAGCTCCCCAAGCTCCAAGCGATGCAGAAGTCGATCCGTCACAAAAACCGATTGACGTGAGTTTAAATGAAACGGCGTCTCAAGATGGTGAGTCAGCACCCAAGCCCATTGTGGAGCCCAATTCTGATCCAAATCGATCCGATGCGTCGGATGCAGAAGGCGAAGCCTCAATGGGGGATAAGCCAAGTGGTGAGGAACCAGATGGGAAGCCGGAAACCGATCCAGGAAGCTCCTGCTAGAATTGCTCGATGACCCAAGAAAGTGATTCGAGCTGAAATGACCCCATCCACTATTCAAGTGAATCGACTCGGGCATACCTCATCTCTGGAAATCGAAAAAATGAGCAATTCCATCAATCCCATCCCACTGCTCAGCGATCTCCCCAAAGCGTCATTACCTACCGGTGAAGGGCTCATCCTCGCAAGCGGTTCCCCGAGGCGATCACAACTTCTCACTGCCGCAGGTTATGAATTCTCGATTCAGGTAGCAGGAGAGGAAGCCGAATGTGGGATGTGTAGTCGTGAAACGGCTCCCGAGCTGGTAGCAAGATACGCCTATCGCAAAGCGGCGGACGTGGTGGCAAGATATCAATCAGGCATGGTTTTGGCAGCCGACACAGTCGCCTCATGCTTGGGTCAGATCCTTGGCAAACCGCGGGATATCGAACACGCTGAATCCATGCTGCGCACCCTCTCCGGAAGAAAACATGATGTGTACACCGGAATCTGTCTCTGGTCGGCCGAACTCAATCGATGCGTAGTGGATGTGGTGAGAACCGAACTGGAGATGTCACCACTGTCAGAGGAGATGCTTGAGAACTATCTCGACTCCATGCTCTGGGAGGGAAAGGCGGGTGCCTTTGGCTATCAAGACGGAAATGACTGGCTGAAAGTCGTTAATGAAGGGAGCGAAAGCAACGTGGTGGGGCTCCCGATGGAACGTTTGGCCGAATTACTGGAAAACTTCGCCGAAATTGCCGAAACCGTTAATATCGATACAGACCGCCCTGATACCAGGAACCCAACAAGTTGCTAGCATCCGTTCCGCTGGCCGGTGGGCGGTTCAAGCATTCTGGCGGTCACTCATGCGAAACAAAAATCCTTGGCTATCCCGGCGATCTTTCTTCAAGCCAGTTCCTGGCAGAGGTTGCTACACCATTTTCTGCAGCCTACTCGCCATTTCGCTTGCGCCATCACTCGCCCGTTCCGAAAACCAACGCGTAGAGAATTGGGCGGAAAAAATGTTCCCGGTTCAAAGTCATGACTTCCGCATGGTCGGCAGGGGCGCAAAGAGTGAGTACCGCTTCTCATTCACCAACCCTTACTCGAAAGATGTACACATCGCTTCAGTTAGAACCAGCTGCGGATGCACCACACCAACGGTGAGTCAACGGACCATTACATCGAATCAGAGTGGCGAAATCGTCGCATCGCTTAACACAGATTCATTCATTGGCCAAAAATCCGCCACCGTTACCGTCATCTTCGATCGCCCCTCCTACGCTGAAGTGAAACTGAATGTAACGGGATATATTCGATCGGACATCACTTTTGATCCGCCTGAGGTGAACTTTGGTGAATTTCGATCCGGAGAAGCACCAGAACGGGAGGTCATGATCACCCATGTTGGTGATCCGAATTGGGAAATCAAAGACGTTCGCAGCGAATGCAGGCAGTTGAAAGTTCGGTTGTTATCGGTCGATCGTGATGATCGACAAGTAAAGTATCGAATGAGCGTACGCATCGAGGGTAGCGTACCGGAAGGTAATTTTCGAAAACGCATTACGCTGGTCAGTAATGCAGCGAATCGACCCGCGACTGAAATGCTACTTTTCGGGAACGTGAAACCCTTAGTGTCGATTTCACCAGCTTCATTAAGTCTTGGGGATATCACCGCCAATGCCATAAAAGAACAGCGTATGATTGTGCGATCGGATGAAGCATTTGAAATTCGCAATATACTCTGCCAGGATTCAAGAATTGAATTCGAAGTTGGTTCTGGCAAGAAGAAAATTCACTTCATTAAAATGCGTTTTCATGGTGACGGATCAAGTGATGCGATCACCGAAAAAGTGCAGGTGATTACAGATCTCACAGAAAATGGAATCGCATCCTGCCTCGTCACTGGCCGCATACGCTAACACCGAGATTGCTGTGAGCGAACATATGATCCGTGAGGCACTAGCAACCACCTTTCACGACTATCGCCTAACTCGAGGTGAACGCAAGGGATTGTCTCGGCTATTACAGGAGCATGCGATCGATCAAAATGATCGTAATCTGATACGAGCCGAATCGTTTAAGCTCGTGGGTGAAGCGATTCGAGACGCGAATTCTTCTGACCAAGCTCTCATCCTTGATTGGCTCGAGGAAATTACCAAGTTGTTAGTCCATTTGGAGCGGGAACCCTCAAACGACAGTGACCGAAATGACGTTTTCTTCAGCCCAACAGATAATTGTGTCCACAAGATCGGACAAATGCTCGCGGCGACTAAGAGGGAGGTAGATATTTGCGTCTTCACCATCACCGACGATCGAATCCGGCGCGAGATCGTCAATGCCCACCAACGTGGGGTGGCAGTCCGTGTCCTCACTGATGACGAAAAATCACAAGACCGTGGATCCGATATCCAATTCATGAAGGGGAAAGGGATTGAGATAAGATTCGACCAATCCAGCTACCACATGCACCACAAATTTGCGATTTTCGATCGCCGCAGCCTTCTCACTGGCAGTTACAACTGGACTCGAAGTGCAGCTGAACACAATGAAGAGAACTTCCTGATTACCCACGATAAAAAGTTCTTAAAAGCCTTCCAAAATGAATTCAACCGGCTTTGGAACCTCTACGGATAGCTGAGTGAATCACACCCATTTCACTCTATTCCATTTACCCCCAGTGTGATCTATCCATCAGATGACCGATCCACTGCACGTTGATTCCATACCCAACCCGCAGCGATGAGTACTACCATTAAAAGAACCAGAGGCACACAAATTGCCTCCAACGGGTATCTCTCCAAAATCACGAGCGGCAAACCAATCGTGAACATTCCTCCACCGATAAAGGGTGAGGAAAGGGGTGCAGCTAAGGCATAATCCTCAGCGGCTCCGGTCTCTAATTTTGGATCCACTAGACGCAATAAAACGAAACCCGTGGCTGTGGTCCCAGTAGACATACCGTAATTCAATAACCCCAATTCAAACCAATGGTGCTGAGGTAACAGACGTTTGGACAGGAAGAGTAAGCAAAACCCCGTCCAGATAAAACCAGCGATCAAGAGAATCAAGAGCGGACCGAAAAAGGTCTTCACGGTCTCAATATTCAAAGTCGCAATGGCTGCGAAAACGAGAACATCCATCGCCAGGGAAGTCACCCTTTGCAAAGGCTCTGAATCAATTGCTGAAAGCCTTCCACCAAGGGCCAAGCACTTTTGTAGAAGGTATCCGCCAAAGAGAGTAAAGATGAAGAGAGGAAAACTTCCAATCACCGCCGCCATTCCGAGGCGTTTATTAAGCTCAACGTGACCGGAATCACTCTCGCCGTCCTGAGAAAAAGAATCGTCGAACCCTTGTTGAGAATCAAACGTCAAATAAACCTGATCCAAGCCCGTGGCGATTTCGACCGCAGAACGGTGAAGGGCTAAACCCAAACCCACGGCAATTGCTAATAAACTGACGCATCGCATCCATCTCAACACAGCAACCGATGGCGTATCATTGACTTGGATTACCTGCTGATGACCTCGCGTCTCCCCTTTGTCTGCCACACGCTTTCGAACCCAACCTTTCCGATAACCCAAATTCACCCAAACCATTCCGGTAGCCAGACCATAAACAAGCCCCACCGTAGCGACCAACACACCAAGATCGGTTCCTCCTCTAAGTTGAATCGCTGGATGTTCAAAGACCTGTCCCATTGCAGCCGCCGTCCCATGCCCGCCTGCAAAGCCCGTTTCAATCAGCATCCCAAACGAATTCGGCACATCAAAAAACGGCTTAATCAGAAGCCATGTAACAAGGAGGCCAACCGTGGTTTGACCGAGAACAATCACCCACACCATCAAGCCCTCCCTTCCCACTCTTGTCAATCTACC
>JAYYHM010000569.1:0-4769 GCA_036148415.1 Planctomycetota bacterium | reverse complement strand
GTTGCAGGGCCGATCGTTCGCGCCCGTGAGTTCTTACCTCAGTTGCAGCGAGTACCTAGCTGGTCGCGGAGACGTTTCTATGGTGGTGCACAGCAGATGCTTCGTGGGGCCATCAAAAAGGTCATCTTTGCAGATCGTCTTGCGGAGATGGTTGACGTTGTTTTCTCCGGGCCAGAGCTTTATAGCGGACTAACATTGTGGATTGCCGCTTTAGCCTACGCGGGTCAGATCTACTATGACTTTTCTGGCTACAGTGATATGGCAATTGGTGCCGCAAAAATGCTCGGATATCGCTTTCCCGTCAATTTCCGTCATCCCTACCTTGCTAGGTCACTGTCTGACTTTTGGAGGCGGTGGCATATGACTCTTTCTCGTTGGCTCCGTGATTACCTGTATTTTTCACTCGGGGGTAGTCGCCAAGGGGCGATGAAAACCTACAGGAATTTGATTCTTACCATGTTAGTGGGTGGGCTTTGGCACGGAGCGGCTTGGACGTTTGTTGTGTGGGGGCTTCTTCACGGTGTTGGCTTATCGGTCGAGAGGTGGTGTCGAGCTCAAGGCGAGGTGTTCGCTGACAGGCTGAGCTCGAGTCCCCATCCATTGGGTTTGAAACTTTCACGGATCGGAGCCTTGGTTAACGCCGTCTTTGCACTGATCGTCGTGATCCTTGGTTGGATTCTATTTCGCAGCGAGAATTTTGGCGAGGCAGCGATTTATTACGGTCGACTATTTACATTTGCTGATGGGATTAATTGGTTTCCTCCGTTGGTCATCGCCGCCATCACCTGTTTGGTTTTCGAGCATATTGCTTGGAATACACGTTTAAGGAGTAAGATGCGTTTGCCCTTTGACGCCTGGTACAGCCCAGTGTTAACGGTCGTCATGCTTTGGGTGCTCTTGCTCTACGTGCCCAATGGATTCAAGCCCTTTGTTTATTTCCAGTTTTAGACTTCCCGAGCTTGCAGATTCTTCCACTCAATTTGATGATAGGGTGAAGTGACTTTGCGATAGGTTAGGCTCAGAGCGAGAATGGTTCCAAGTGATATCGAAGCCGCGATCACAAACATAATCATGATTTGGTAGGCAACGGCTTGCATGGGGTCAGCGCCCGCGAGCAATTGTCCTGTCATCATTCCTGGGATGCTAACGATCCCAGCTACCGACATGGTATTGAGGATTGGAGTCATCGCAGCTCGTGCTGCTCTTATCATTAAATCTCGACAGCTTTCCCAGCGTGTGGCACCGAGACACAGAAGTCCTTCAATCTGGTCGCGGTTTTGCTTGAGCTCGCTGATAAATCGCTCGAGCCCAAGCGAAATGCCCGTCAGTGAATTTCCAAGCACCATGCCGAGCATTGGAATGAGAACCGAGGGGCGATACCAAGGCTCGGGTCTTAAGATCACCAGAAGTGTGATTCCTGTTACTAGCCAACTACTTATCCAAATGGAGAAGATTGCCGTGCTGTAGATGGACCGATAGCGGGTGTTGTTTCTTCGCACCGCGGTGAAGCCAGCGACAACCGTCATGAATCCCGCCAAAAGAAAAACCGGCGATACCATGGTGGTCTCGAAGATTTGTTTTAGTACCAGACCGAGCAGCGTGAGCTGTATCACCATTCTAAAAGAACTGGTGATAATTTGCTTGGCAAGTCCCAGTTGCAAGCAGAGTGAGACGAGCATGTTGATGACTAAAAGACTGGACGCAATTCCAAGCTCGATCCAGCTCAGTGAGATCTCCTCAGCTCCTTGATTGAAGGCTTGGCCCAATAGGAAAAATGGTTCTCCAATGGTGATGGGATCCATTCGAAGGGATGTGAAAGGTATGGAGCTCAACACGAAATCTTGGATCATGATTCTAAGCACATTTCGAGTTTTCCTCGGTTCATCGAGATTCGCCTATTGCTGAGACGCGCGAGTTGATCTGCATCGTGACTAGCCCAGATGAAGGCTTTTGAGTTGATGCATGGGGTTTCGAACCAATGATCAACAGCGTCTTCAAACTTTGATCGCGCCTCTGAGTCGAGACCGGTGGTCGGTTCATCAAAGAGTATGACGTTGGGGTTCATCATGAAGCAACGAATCCATGCAATGATTTGTTGTTCACCGCCGCTAAGTGTATCTGCGTTCTTACAAAGAAAATCTTCGTTGCGATCAAAGTGACTCAACTGCTGAATAGCAATTTCTTCATCATATGTCTGTTCACTTCTCTGCAAGGAGAAAGGGATTGCAAGGTTTTCCCTGACCGTCCCTTCAAAAATCACGGCACGCTGTGGTAAGTAAACAACGCGACTGCGATAAGACGGAATCTGTTCCGGTGTTAGCGTTTCACCACGGAACCGAACCGAGCCAGATTGGCACGGATCTAGGTAAGCGATTGCTCGAAGTAATGAAGATTTTCCGCTGCCACTCGGTCCGCATAGTCCTACGCGATTTCGCTCCTCCACAGTGAGGTTGACGGATTGGAGTATGGTCTGCTGAGTTGATGAATCAACGCGGGTGAGTTGCTCAACCTCAATGAGCGTCAAGTTCGCCGAATCGGCTGGCAAATGGACTTCGGTCATTCTTTATCCAGTTCCATTGATGGTTGAAACAGAATTCATCGACACCATGTTCTCTTGATCTCGGTTATGCAGCGTCACAGGCCTTGGAGTTTGGTATTGTCTTTCCACACTTCTATCGGGGGCGTCGAAGTCCACTCTTTGTTGCTGTTTCCGTAACTGGATCCTCTGGCCAAGCATGTTTTGGGTATCGCCTTTTGAGTTCTTTCTTGATGGATTGATACGTAGTCGCCCAGAAGTTCTCAAGGTCATCTGTGATCTGTTGCGGACGGCCATTGGGGCCGAGTAGGTGTAGTTGGATGGGTAGCTTGCCATTGAGAATTCTTGGGGTATCCCTCCATCCGAAAATCTCCTGAATTCGGACTTCGATTTTGGGTTGCTTGTTGTCCAAGTAAGTGATTGGAACAGACCGACCACTGGGTATTTGAAGCTTCAGCGGGGTGAGACGATCCATTTCTATGAGCTGCGAATATTCATATCTGTTTTTCAGATGAGAATGCCAATCGGCGTTCCTGAGTTCCTTCAGTGAAATGCACCGTTGACACAGTTGAGTGAGAATTTCCCTGAAGGTTTCATGGTTCACCTCTGCCAAGTCAATTGTTGGGACCGACTCCCGGATCAGTTTTATTCGAGTGGCGAAGCTTGAAACCGCGTGGTCATCCGCAGGGATGACCCGACTGAGGTCAGCCATCGCAGCATCCAATAGCAATTTCGCCGCTTCAGGGTTCGGATTGCAAGCGATTGGGATTTCCTGAAGTACTAGACCGTGGATCGAAAGTTGCCGACGGGCCGTAATTGCCAACTTATCCTTGTCAAACTGAAGCAGTTCAGATTCCCGCAGATCTACCTTCTCCAACCATTCTCGCTTCAATCCAGTGGCTAGGCGGACCTTTGCCTCGGCTCCACTGGCTTGCATGTCAAGGCATAGGAATAAATCACTTTCATTCACATGACTGCTCCGAAGCAATTGCACGCCTTTCCCATTGGCCATCACTCCCCGAGTTCCTGAAGCTTGTGATCTCTGTTCTGGTTTTACTGGGCGAGACCCGGTAGTGCCTCCGCTCTTTTGTTTTGCCCGAGTGGTGCGATCGAGCGGTTCTTGTGATCTTTTCTTCGCAAGCCGATCAGGAAATGCGCCGAGAAGGGTTTCCCGAAGACGAATTGCAGGGTGAGCGGAGTTTTGAGTTGTAGTCTTGTGAGTATGTGACTTCTGCGGATCCTCAGGAGGATTGCGAAGTATCTGGTGTTCCGTTGCTGGAAGTGAGTCCGACGCTTTTGCCGGGGCCAAGTGACTCACCTCTTGCTGTAATTGCCTGGCGACCCGAAGCACTTGCTTGACGACAACCGGGTCCAGTTGGTGAGTTAGCATCCCTTTATCGATCGCTTGGATTATCTGGATTCTCGGCCAAAGATCACATTGTGGAATGGATTCATGTGTCTTTTCCTGCTCGAGTTTTAACCGTTGATCGGTTTGAGAATGAGGGGACACAACTTGTGAATCTAGCAGTTGCGATGAGCCATGGTAATTCTCTGAGGAAATGACGTGAGAGTTCAAGTTTTTTTCGGTGAATGGATCCCGTTCACTCAGAAGTGCTGCTGCGATTGAAGCCTCCACGATGATTCCACGTTCGCTGGCATCAATCATCAACTTGGCAAGTCTGGGTGTGAGGGGAAGCTTTACCATTTGCCGACCGAGTGCCGTGATTCCTCCTTTTGAATCCATGGCTTTGAGCTGCTGGAGTAGCCGGATGGCATGTTCGACGGCATGAGTGGGTGGCGCGGTCAACCACGGGAAGGACGTAATGTCTCGCTCTCCACAATGAGCCAGCGTGAGAATCACACTGCTGAGGTCACCTCTCAAGATTTCGGGAGGATCACTTTTTTGTCTTGATTTTTGAAGGGCTTGAGGCCAGAGTCGATGACAGGTTCCCGGGGCCGTTCTTCCAGCTCGCCCAGAACGCTGTTCAGCGGAGGCTTGTGAGATGGGCTGCAGGTCGAGTCTGGGAAGGCCTGTGCCTGTGTCATGATTGAGTACTCTTGCTACCCCCGTATCAATGACAGATTCAACACCAGGGATCGTGATGGATGTTTCAGCGATATTGGTGGACAAAATGATTTTACGATGATCCGATCTCCGTAAAACGAGTTGTTGTTTTTTAAGTGAGAGGGTTCCGTAAAGTTCATGGAATTCCAGCCGAGTATTATTGGGACT
>JAYYHM010000568.1:0-4712 GCA_036148415.1 Planctomycetota bacterium | reverse complement strand
GGCACCGGTTTATAGTTAGTAATCTCCCCACCACGCTTACCAGCAACGTCAGGTGCTCCGATCGGCAAATCTTCAAAGATTGGCATGGGGAGATCTTCGGGTTGATAGAGATCCCAATATTTTTGCGGTGCACTAAACGGGAGATGAGGACGCGCGAAGCCTGCGACGATAAAGAATGGAGTTCCTTCTTCCTCACGCCGATTCTTTGCGTGCTTTAACCGATCCACCGTTTCCACTGCGACCCGACCATCTGCGTAGTGGGTGTCAGGAACATTCGGCGATTCATAGGCGGCGCCCCGGGGTAAGGAGCGGATCTGACCTAATTTCTGGTTTGTAAAATAAGCTTCCTCCCGAGTAAGCTTTCCTCCATCTGTGCTCTGGGGGTCAAGATACTCAATGACTTTGTCATGAAAATGCGGCACCATGAAAGACTCGGGATCTCCCTGATTACCATGTCCGATATGGAAAACCTTACCCAAAGATTCAGTGCGGTACCCGTGGCTAGCAAAGTACTGAGGTAAGGTAATCGAATCGGGGACAATCTGCCTGAGCTGACTACCTAAGCCATAAAGCCCAGTCGAAGTGGAGTGTGAGCCCAACATCAACGTGAATCTTGAGGGTGCACACACCGCTTGGTTGCAATAGGCTAGATCGAATTTAATTCCTCGCGACGCAAGCCGATCCATATTCGGAGTCACAGCGAGTGAATCCCCATAACACCCCATAGTGGGCTTGAGATCATCGACAAGGATCATCAATACATTTGGATGCTCAGACGCGCTACACAACAATGGACGCAGAGATCCGAGCAAAAAGAAACACGTGATTACCGGAACTCTGGGTAACTTTGACATTCGATCATCGACCAAGGAAAGAAAAATTAAGGACACTCACTGCGAGTCACCTTCGAACAGATTTGGAATTCACTCGATCAGTGTACTGACAGATGGCTAAAAGTTGCATCTGCATCAACAACCCTGAAACCGATTGAACCGTTTTCGTAAGTTGAATCTTGGAAGTGAAATCCTTCCTGACCATTCAATCCAACGAAGATTCGGTCGCCACGCATCGACACTTGCAACCGAACCGGTTGACTGACATCAATATCGACTTCGTGCCTATACAATTCTTGCCAGTTCATCCCGTCCATTTTACCAAGGATCAGAAGATTTGTTCGAGGCACGAACCCAGCAAAGTAACCTCGCAGTGCATCGTAACCCATCGAGGGACCTGTCGTTCGGAATAATATACCTGCATCTCTCGATGATGCGCCGTCATGAAATTGCATGGTCACACCGGCTTCAAAATCGGCGGAAACGGCTCCCGAAAAGACCACCTTTTCACCCGATCGATAAGTGTTGATGGGCGCATTGGGCTGAACTCCCAATCGAATACTGTCGGGGTTTACGCTGAGCATCTGATGATGCCCAAAGTACTCATATGCATCCATGGAAACGGGTTGAACGTCCTGTCGGGAACCACTCGGTCGTAACATGATTCTGTTTGAATCGACCGGTGCCCCCAATACAGGTAAACCCCTACGGCCCACCTTCATGGGTTGTGCGAAAACGTAGCGTCGCCAGCCCGGATTACGATCACGCTTTGCATGATAAACGTGCCACCACTGGGCACCATCTAGAGATCGAACGAAACAGGAATGACCGACACCGTAAGTCGAATCCGTCCCCTTAAAAATAGGATCCTTGCTCTTGGTCCAGGATGAAGGTGAGAGTGGATCGTCCCCGGTCAATCCAAGCATGCCAAGCTTGTAAGTGGGCAGCCAGGAAGCGCCACATGAATAGGTGATCGACAATCGCTGGTTGGACCGAAAAACTTGTGGGGCCTCGTTTAAACCTCGCTTCGATTTCATGGGCTCCACTCTCTCCCATAAATAATCATCATTGTTACTAAGACGAACCCTGGGACCCGATAAACTCGTAGGAGAATCCATGGGTGCGATGTAGAGGTACTGTCGATCGGAATCGGCCTGATCCCAACCTGACCATACGGCATAAAGTTTCTTCTCGTGCTCAAAGACGGTCATGTCGATAGCCCAAAGATTAGGTGATCTACCATCCTGCCCCTCACCCGTTGCAAAGGGACCACTCAATTCGTAGTCACCCAAAGGATCCTCGCCGACGGCGGTTAAAACGTAAGCGAGATGATTCTTATTCTGCCCATCTGAGGCGGCGAAATAGATTCGCCATTTGCCCCCCACGAAATGAAGTTCGGGTGCCCAGACCTCTTTTGAATAAGGTCCATCCGCTGGTGCTTCCCAGACCAACGTCTTCTTACCCATTGAAGAGATTGAATCGCTCACATGAATAGCAATCGCCCGATTCCCCTCACTCATACACCAAAGGTATCTAGGTTGATGTGGATCTCGAATGACCCATGGGTCAGCACCCTCACCGATGGGATTAATGAATTCGTTGGGTCGCAAAGAGCCAACCTCGGCTTTAGCGTCCCAAGAAGGATCACCTTGGAAGTGGAAAAGAAAGAACAGCGAGATCGCAAGGTATCGAGAGCACCTTGAGATGAAAACCTCAAACATTATCCACCCTATCTGCGAATAGAGAAGTAAAAAAATCTAAGCGAATAGATCACGCTTAACCGTTAATCCTGCTCGACTTCGAATAGAGAGCCTTTCTGATTTTCAGGTCGCGAGACCCAAGCATCACCTGCTGGATAAGTGTGCTGCTCTATGAAGGAGGCTTTGAATTCCAAGCCCCAACCGGGGACGCTTGGCGCCACATAATGTCCATCGATGACGGCCAGCGGATGTTCGACTGACTCCTGCAAGAAATCTATATATTCGACAAGCTGAGTCTCGGAATGACCGGCAACCGCGATCTGATCCCACATCCCGTAATGCTGAATCATGTTGCACAAAGCAATGCCACCTCCGTGTGGACAGACTGGCACATTATATTTTGCTGCCATCAGAATGATCGCCATGACATCGTTCACACCCGCGACCCTGACAGCATCAATTTGGCAGTACTTGATTGCACCGCTCTTCAGTAGTTGCTTAAAAATAACCGGGGATGCGGCTTGCTCTCCGCAGGCGAAATCAAACTCAGCATCCGCAAACTCTTCTGAAAGCTCAACATACCCCAGCACATCATCTCGCGCGATTGGCTCTTCGATCCACTTCAAACCTAAACCCTGATACTCGGACAAGTGACGCTTCGCCTCGCTGAGCCCCCAATATTGGTTCGCATCCACCATCAAATTGCACCGATCATCCAAGGCCTCATTCATGAAGCGAATCCGTTTCAGGTCATGATCAAGATCTTGCCCAACTTTCAGTTTGAAAGAGTCAAATCCTTGCTTCATCAATTTCTGGATGGTTTCTAAAATCTGCTCGTCGCTTAGCCCCAGCCAACCCGCAGTACAATACGCTTTCGGTCCTCGAGACAACATTTCTCGCTCTCGGCTCGCAATATTCGAACGGTTCGAAGCAAGGATCTCTAGTGCCTCAGATGGAGTGATCGCATCACCGATATTTCTCCAGTCGATGCACTCCACAATAAATTCAGGATCTAGATCAACGAGTAACTTCCATAAAGGCTTCCGTTCTGACTTGGCCCATAAATCCCACATCGCATTTAAGACCGCGCCGGCAGCCATGCGAAATACACCATCATGCAACCAACGAAGTTGGTGATGATCGATCAGACGTCGATAGAGACGGACAGGTGCCATTGAAAAATCCTCGAGACTGCTACCGATGATCAGCTGACACAAGTCCTGTATGCCATGACAGACCCAGTCCGTCCCCGCGCCGGCAGTAAAGACAATTGCGGTACCCGTTAAATCGGTGTTGGTATCCAGATGCAATACTGCCGACGAGTAGTCGGGTTTCTTATGAAATGGATCCGAACCCAATAGCTGATCAGAAGTAGGGACTCGCAGGTCGGTCACCCTTGCCGCGGTAATTATAATTTTTGAGGGTTCCATCAACTCATCGACCCGTTCAATAAAAAAAAGTTTGCAGCGTCTGCGTGCAAATTAATTCAAAGAAAAATAACGCTTCCATGCGATTGCTCTGGATCCCCGATTCGGAAGTGTCCACCGACAACTTTTTGAGTTCTGCCGCACGTCCCAAAAGCTCCGTGCTGGAATTTATAAGCTTGCATAAACCTATTTGATCCCGTAATCCAACGGGACCTCGATGCATATCATAACAAAATTCGGGCTTATCCATAGCTCGTCAATCGATGGTTACCGATCATCTCAACAGCAGTGCACCCTCGCCAAGTTGAGCATCGTTGATAGAATCAGTACGGAATAAAGCAATAAGATGCTGAAAGAGAAGCGTGCTCATGCGAATCGGCTACGAAGGATTCATCTACCAGTCACTGCCATTTGGTGGGATCGCAAGATACTTCAATGAAATCATCAGTCGATTTGAACAAGAGTATCATCCTTGCATTTTGCTTGCAGAAGGAACAGAAATGCCTTCTGTTCATCCCAATCAGACCACACTAACAACCGCGATCGATTTCCCTCTACCCGGGGCGTTTACAGAAAAACTTTTGGGACGATATTGGCGGCGTTCACAATGGTCCAGATTGGACAGACAACTTGAACACATGAACGCGGATATCCATCATTGGACGTTTCACTGTGGACTTTGCCAACGTCCCCTTCAACGAATGAACGCGCCGACCGTGGTCACGGTTTATGATCTGATTTACGAAAAGTTT
>JAYYHM010000567.1:0-3658 GCA_036148415.1 Planctomycetota bacterium | reverse complement strand
AATCAGTTCCTCTCGGGATTTCGGCTCCCCCGAGGTTTCGATGATCCAGCTAAACATTTCAGGATCTGCAATGATCCGGTTCGCAATGGTTTCACTCATCCCCATTAGCTGTTGCAAAGCAGATAATGCATCTGAATTTTTCAGAAACATTCCTAACCAAAATTCATGATCACTACTGGCTTCAAAGAACTGAAGGATTCTTGCCAAAGAGAGATCCGCATCAAATGCTCTGCTCAATTGCTGGCTCAATATCTGATAGAAAGCAACTGCATGATCACTTGATTCGGTGAGGATCTGCATTCGCTTGACCAGAAGCTCGGCCTGCTCAGGCTCCGACCAGGGAACACCACGCATCCACTGCAGAATCCTATCGGATGCCTGACCATGCGAGTTTTGAGCTTCCATAATCAACTAAAGGCGATGAGAGTAATCGAGTGGATATAGCCGCTTCTCACGATTTGCAGCCGTGTCCTCGTTGAAACGACGCAGCGTGGAGATCGGGAAAATACCGCCAGACAGTGTCCCTCACTATTGTGCCAGATAAGGACCACTATTGGCCATTCCCACAAGCAACCAAATGACTTTCATTCGAGTGAAAAGCTGCGGAGCGGAAGAATTGCTGCGGAGGAACGTGATTCCGGTGAGAGACACCGAGCGGGTCAGGGTTGAAGAGGAATCGATACCACGTGGCTTTTGATCACCCAGGCAACACTCAGATTACTTTTCCAGGGTATTTAGGAGTTCGCAGCAAAGGCCCGTTCCTCGAGTGAGCAGAATGTTTGCTGGAAATCTCAACGAAAAAAGAAAACAACGCCTGATCGTAACCTAGGTTTTGGCACGGAGCACCGAGCGGGCGAATTTGACGATTCTGAACCGCAACATGCGTGGCGTAATCGCAACACGCATGGGGTGAATCGGCAACACGCGGGGGAACGCACAAGCACTGAATATCCGCGCAAACTATTTGCCAGTAAAGACTTCCATGATTTCCAGCTATTCTACCTCTACTTTTGGCACTGAAGCTGCGTTGACCTCCCCTGATCAGGTGGATCGATTCGCAACGGGTGTCAAGGACCAGTCGATGGAAAAAAAATTAAACCGGCGTAGCCTTCAGGATGATGCATTTGACGCTGAAGAATCGATCACTCGCAGAAACCGCGTCATGGGTCAGGAGTTCACGGATCAAATTGAAGATGAAATGTTTCAAGATCCGGAGAAGGCTCAGCAACGTGACGAATCCAGCAGTGACCCCTCAGAAGATCCTGTCCGCATGTACCTCATGCAAATGGGACAGATTCCACTTTTGAATCGCGAACAGGAGATAGCTGCTGCTCAACAGATCGAATGCACAAGAGATCGCTATCGGCACTCCATGCTTGCAACCGATTATATGCTTCAAGCAGCTTTGAAGCTTCTCGAGCAGGTTCGCGACAAAAAACTGCGATTGGATAGAACCATTGAGGTCTCTGTCACCAATGCATCGGAAAAGAAAGCAATCATGCGGAGGATTGTTCCGAACTGTCGAACCATCCATCACCTGCTCATTCTGAATCGGTCGGACTACTGCACGGCGGTGAACAAACGCCTCCCGCTTCGCCAGCGTCGAGCAGCATGGAAGAACCTTGTCATCCGAAGAAACAAAGCTGTCCGACTCGTTGAGGAGATGAATCTTCGAACAAGCAAGTTGCAGCCAATTTATGAAAAAATGCGTCGCGTGATGAACCAAATGTCCGCAACACGCAATGAGCTCAACTCGCTTGATATTGATGAGCCTGACTACACTGCAAAGCGATCAAAGCTCCGAAAGAGTCTCATCCAGCTGATGAGATCGACGTATGAAACACCAGTCACCCTCACGAAGCGGATCATGCAGTGTGATACGTACCGGGATGACTATGATGCAGCCAAAAGAATTCTTTCGGCTGGTAATTTGAGGTTAGTCGTCTCGATAGCGAAAAAATATCGCAACCGTGGACTTTCCTTCTTGGATCTTATTCAAGAAGGCAACACAGGTCTAATGCGTGCTGTCGATAAATTCGAATACGCTCGAGGTTACAAGTTCAGCACCTATGCAACTTGGTGGATTAGACAAGCGATCACACGAGCCATCGCAGATCAAAGTCGAACCATTCGCGTTCCTGTCCACATGATCGACACGATGAACAAAATTCGGCAGATCACCCGTGATTTGGTTCAGGAGATTGGACGAGAGCCGACTGCCGAAGAGATTTGTGCTCGTAGCGGATTATCGATAGACGACACCCGTGTGATCCTCAAAATGAGCCGTCAGCCTCTTTCTCTTGATCAGCCGATTGGAGACCATGAAGAGAGTGTATTCGGCGAGTTCTTGGAAGATTATCGAGATGATGACCCGCTGATCGAAACGAATCGTGCCGCACTGAAGACACAGATCGAATCTGCAATGGAAACGCTGAATTATCGCGAGCGTGAAATCCTCAGACTGCGGTCTGGTCTCGCGGATGGATACACCTATACGCTTGAAGAGGTTGGCAAGATCTTTCAAGTGACAAGGGAGCGCGTTCGGCAAATTGAAAGTAAAGCGGTTAGGAAACTTCAACAGCCCTACCGAGCAAAATCGCTGGTCAGCTTCCTTGATGGAGCCGAGCTCTTTCTTCCTGACTCACTTGATGCACTCTAGTTTGAAGAAAGGGGATGATGGGTAGCAGTTGGCCCGATCTCTCTAAAGTCTTGAAACGATAGAATGTAAGCAGATACCGGTGGCTACACCGACATTCAAACTGTCGGTTCCTAACTCCATTGGAATGTGAGTTCGCTCTGACGCGTTCGAAGCGACCTCAAGATCCACCCCCCTCGCCTCATTTCCCATGACTAACACGATCGGGCGATCGTCAAAACTCAGATCTCTGATGGGTGTAGAGTCAGTAGCAAGCGTTGTGACGATAGTTCGGACACCAAATTGCGTAGTCAGCCAACGCAGTTGATCAGCAGGGTGATCAAGAAAATAAATGCGTAGCTTGAATACATTGCCCATGCTTACTCGCACCGTTCTTCGGGCAAATGGATCTGCAGACTGCCTATCCACAAGAATATCCTGTACACCCAGAGCAGCAGCCGTTCGAAACATGCTGCCAAGATTCTCATTCTCGGAGACTCCTAACGCAGCAAGTGCCACCGGACAACGAGCTTCAGACCAATTTAGAGCTGCAATTTGCATTTTCGGCGGTCGATAAGCACATGCGAGGAAGCCTCGATGGAAATCAAATCCCACAAGTCGACAGATCTCACTCTTGGGGAGAACATAAACGGGTAAATCTCGTTCAGACCAACGCTGCACTTCAGATTCTTTACCCTCTTGAACCAGCACGGATTCCACATCGAGAGTGCTAGAAAGAAGTCGTTCTACACACAAGCGTCCCTCCACCACAAAACGACGCTCACCATTCCTGGACTTTGATTTCCATCGCAAATCTGCATACGGATACAAGAGTGACTCACTGACTGAACCCGGCCGGATCACCCTTATCATTTGTTGACTCCCAAGAAGATCGAATCATTCACAGATCGACCGTGTTGAATAACCGAGGGTATCTTGCGTCCGATTAAAGCTGTTTCTTCCTTAGTCGCAACCCATCAGCTGTGATCACTTACTCGTATCTTATAACTGGAAGATTCAATC
>JAYYHM010000566.1:0-4224 GCA_036148415.1 Planctomycetota bacterium | reverse complement strand
CCTGTCAAAGCATTGCGGTAATCTTGATTGGACAGTGCTCGAGTATGGATCGCAGCGAGATTTGAAAATCGATGTGTATGAACGATCGGATTGGATTAAGGGATATGATCTGGTCATTCACAATGAGTGTTACGGTGGGGTGGAAGATCCCGATTTTGTAAATGGCCTTGTCCGTGGTCACACCGTCCATAAAGTACCGGCAATTGCCATTCATTGTTCGATGCACTCCTATCGAAATTCCCCTGCTGCGAATCAGTGGCGAGCTCTGCTTGGTGTGACTAGCACGAGGCATGAAAGAGCGAAGCGATCCCTGCGAATTGAATCCACATCAAAGGGTGAAACGTTTGGCTTGAAGAGCATTCTCCGCGATGGTTGGGATACCCCTAATGGTGAACTCTACATCATCGAGCGTGTCTGGCCGGAGACGGTAGTGCTAGCAGATTCATATAGTGCTGAAACCGGTAAACGCGAACCCGTTGTTTGGTTGAACGAATACGATGGGGTAAAAGTCTTTGGTATCTCACTTGGTCATCACAACGAAACGATTGAGGTGGAATCGTGGCAGCTTATGGTCTCGCAAGGTCTGCGTTGGGCAGTAAACGGATAGATGCTCTACGTGCCGAGATGAGGGATAAGTTGCTTGGTTATTCAATCATTGGATCAGCTGTACAACCAATTCAATGGCTGACAAAAGTTTAAGGGAAAGATCAATGCAAAGCGTATTTGCCCATTGCCGAGAATCAGCAAGAGTCGGTCACTGTTTTTTCTTGAGGTTCTTTTTACTACCGTGCCTGTTCAGCTTCACAGGATCATTTCTCGGTGCCAACGCATTGCTGGCGTTTGATCAGAATAGTAGCTCTAAAACAAAAGAGGCAGCCAGCCTGAAAATCAGTGGCGACATTCGATATCTTTCTAGCTCACGGGCGGAATTGCGGTGGGAATCGAACCTGAAAGGTGCCGCTGTGGTTGCCTACGGAGTGGATAAGACACTTGGAACTCTTGTGGAATCAAAAGGTGTTGGAACGAGTCACTCGGTGATTCTTGAGGATCTTGATCCTGACATGGAGATCTACTACCGAATTGCAGTGAAGCACACTTCTGGGCGTGAAATCAGTGAATTTTATCGAGTAGAACCAGGGATGAATTATCGCCTCCCCGGCATCCATCAAGATTCTCCGCTAGAAGGTTGGTCGGAACGAAGCAAGTTTGCTACGTCGCTGGAATCGATTGTTCCCAGTCTTTCAGGTATCGTTGTCCTTGATGGGCAGCTTGCAGATAGCTGTCTCTCTACTCTGTTGAGAAACGGTGACATTAGTGTTCTAGTCGGGTTTGATAGACAGGATGAGTTACAACAGTTTCGCCAAGCTTCGTACCGCAAAGGTATTTATGGCATCCATGTTTCTGCACAACTCCTACATGATTTACCCAGCGAGTTTGCCAACTGCGTGATCACGAGTCCTGCGGCCTTGGAGCGTTCCATGGGGTGGTTGTCACCATCGGGGAAGTTGGTTTGTCAGTCG
The DNA here is from genome assembly GCA_036148415.1 of Planctomycetota bacterium. Classification (GTDB taxonomy): domain Bacteria; phylum Planctomycetota; class Planctomycetia; order Pirellulales; family Pirellulaceae; genus Rubripirellula. Next base: position 2,704 of record JAYYHM010000566.1, on the reverse strand, counting down.
GCTGAACAGCCACCGGGAGTGAGGTACCGCGGCGAAAAGGTGGACTGGTCCGAAGTTTCTGCCAACTGCTGGTTAGGTGTGCAGGCCTCTTTGGAAAGACTTTCCGAGTGGGGACATCAATACGGGAGTCCTGCTAATGCCTCCTATGTTGGTGAGTCACTCGGGGGTGTCGATGACACTTCTGAACTGGAAGTGCGTTGGCTGGGGCGTCCGGGAGCTGATTTTGGGATTGATCGCAATCCACGTATGCCCGCTCCGTTGGTCGCTGGTGGCCGATTGTTTCATCAAGGTATGAATCGAATGGTCGCTGTCGATGCCTTCAACGGTGCGATTTTGTGGTCACTTGAAATACCAAAATTGAGGCGAGTAAATATTCCACGAGATAGCGGTAACTGGTGTGCTGACGAAAATCGGGTCTACGCAGCCGTTGGTGATTTATTGTGGGTCATTGATGCCGCAACGGGAGAGATGTTGCATACCGTAGAACCTCCAGAAGGCTATCAGGATGGATTCGACTGGGGATACGTCGCAGCAACAGAAGATTTTGTCGTTGGTACGGTGGTTCCCAGTGGCGGGATCTACGAGGATTTTTGGGACAAGCCGAGCTGGTATGACGGCATCAATGATACAGCTGCCGCTAAGGTGTGCGGCAGCAACCTAATGGTTTATGACAAAAAGTACGGCGATTTGATTTGGCAGCGAGCCACGGATTCCGTGCTGCATTCAACGATCACGATACACGAAGACAGGTTGTATTTCGTTGAGGTGGACGATCCTGAATTGGGTCAGCAAGCCATTGGACGCTTGCCGGATGCGAAAATTTGGTCGAAGGCGTCGGTGGTTTGTGTGGACCTGAAAACAGGCGAGGAGAGTTGGAAGGTCCGGGCGCCTGCCACCAGCCAAGTCGAGGTGATCGCGTTTGGAGTTGCAGATGCTAACCAGTTTGTTTTGGAGACATCTTCCGGTGGTAAGTTTCACTTAGCATCCTTTGACGCAAAGACTGGTAACAAACGCTGGGAACAAAGTCCTAAGTGGTCTGAAGATAACCACGGAGGCCACATGCAGCACGCGGTGCTGATGGATGGGAAGATTTTTCTTCAACCCAGTATTCTCGATGCCTCCAACGGCGAGATTATTAAGACAGATACCCTTGGAAAGCGTCGCGGCTGTGCGACACCGATTGGAGCGGGTGGTTCCATCATTTATCGAGGGGGTACAGGACCGGTTACACTCTGGTCTTTGGAGGGTGAGAAAACATCTGAGTTTGCAAGATTGCGGCCGAGTTGCTGGCTTAGCACCATTCCTGCCCACGGTATGCTTTATTCTCCAGAAGCGGGGGGTGGCTGTTCTTGCGGTGGCTGGATGGAGTGCTCTATCGGGTTCGCTCCCCTGCCCTCAACCGCAAGTCAGGATGTGAAATTGAAGTAGGTTTTTTATCACTGATGCAGGAAATCTGTGAAATCTAATGTTGTCTCATATGATTCAAAAAATGGTCTGCCTTTCGTATCGCGGTTCTGATTTGCGTCTGCTTCGTCGGCATTCGCGGTTAGAACTTCCTCTGCTGCTGCTTTCTCTAGGATATTTATTTTTTCCCATCCTTGCTCATAGTGAAAGTTGGTCTACCTATCGACACGACAATCGTCGAAGCGGCGTTACAAGTGATACGATCCTTTTCCCTCTAGATCCTCTTTGGGTGTGGAAATCCCCTCAGCCTCCGCGAACGGCTTGGAGTGGTCCTGCAAAGTGGGATGCCTACACAGGCAACCGGGATCTTCAGTCGATGAGGAATTTTGATCCCTGTTTCTTCGTCACGGCCGACAAGGATTTTGTGTTTTTTGGTTCGAGCAGTGATGACGCGGCACACGCCTTGGATGCGGCGACGGGAAAAGAGGTTTGGGTCAATGTCGCCGGTGCTCCAGTCCGACTACCACCTACCATCGATGGCGATCGAGTGCTGTACGGTTCGGACGACGGTTATGTTTATTGCGTGAATCGTCAATCAGGCGAGCAAATATGGGCTCTGCGAGGGGCCGATGACAATCGCCGGATTTTTAACGATCGAAAATTAATATCACTTTGGCCGATTCGAACGGGCGTGATGGTGCATGATGGACTGGCAACCTTTGGGGCATCTCTAGTTCCTTGGGAGGAATCACATCTGATTACTGTTCAGGTGGCAACGGGTCAGGCAGAAAGTGACGGTTGTTTTCATCGTCGCCTGAGTGCTGTGACGTTGCAGGGTGCTTTGTTGGCCTCCGAAAAAAGACTTTATGCTCCCCAAGGTCGCTCAGCACCCTTGGCCTTTGCTAGAGCGGACGGCAAGCCAATGGGGGCCGTAGGCGAAGCAGGTGGCGTCTTTTGTATCCTTACCGAGGATGAAGTCCTGTTGGCCGGTCCAAACACTCAGAAGGAACGTGAGCATCAGATTCGGATGACGAGCTTGGGTGAATCCAAAGCATTAGCTTCTTTTGCAGGAACCAATCGTATGTTGGTTTCCGGTAAGCAAGCGTGGTTTTCCGTAGGTGGAAAACTGAAACAGCTCGATCGCTCTGTGTTTTTGGAATCCCAGAAAATAATCAGTGAAGCGTCCGCAGCAATTCCAAAAGGTCAGAAGCCCTCTGAGCAAACTGTAAAAACCATAAATGACGCAAAGGCTCTGCAGAGCAGTGCTTGGCAATGGTCAATCCCGTGCGCTGTGCCGCTG
>JAYYHM010000565.1:0-2623 GCA_036148415.1 Planctomycetota bacterium | reverse complement strand
GAACTCGACCAGGAAGCCAATCCCCTGGTGCAAAATCCGACGGCGCAAAATCAGCCTTGGGCGGAAAATCGGAGCTCTCACTCAGAAGATTATCCCCACTAGCGTTCAAAGCGATTGGATCTTGGGAGTTTTCGCTGCTCGTTGGCTTGAGGACACTCTCATCCGGTGTGAATTGGTAGATGCGATTACCTGGCTGTAAAGCCTTGGTTGGGATGACGTAGAGCTGGGTCTTGGGGCGAATCAATAACCGCACTTGCACGAACATTCCCCTGACCAACGGCGTTTTGGATTGCTTTGCACTGCTTTCATCTTGGTGGTCATAGGATTGGGATGGTTTATCCACAATGACCCGAACCGGTACGGTCCGCGTGCGAGGATCAAGCCCAATGCCGTCGTAACTCAGGAGTCTGCCCTTCCAGCGATGAACCATCCCACGGCGTCCGGTGACTTTGTACTCAATAATCGCCTCCGTTGCGGGTAAGTCGTAGCCTGATGTGGATTCGACATTATCGGGTGCGGTTTGGTCAAGTATCCAGTAGAGTTGATCCATCCGGAGGCTTGTTGATACCTCTACTTTTGAGGTGTTTTCAATGGTGAATAGCGGGCTTCCCCGGGTGACAAAGGTATTTAGATCCGCCTGTTCATTGACAACAATCCCGTCGATAGGTGCTACAACCTTCGTGCGCCGCAGATTGACTTCTGCGGCTTGGAGTTGGGTAGTGGCAAGCTTCTCAGAGGCTTCGATTCGCGAACGCTGTTTCTTCTGTAGGTCCAATTGATTCTGTAGCGTAACGAGTTGTTGCCTCGAACTCAGTTGTGATCGACTTGCTTGATCAATTTCACTTTGGCTGGCAAAACCGTCAGGTAGTGCCTTCAAACGTGCTATCTCTTTTTTCTGAATTTCGACGTCCTGCTCCGCCACATCTATTAACCTTTGGCTATTGAGCATTTGCTGATCGAGCTCGATCAGCCGCTGATACTCTTGATCTTTTTGCTGAGTCAGTCGTTGCACTTCAAGTTCATAATCCTCCGGGTCAATCTCCATCAGCAGGTCACCCTGATTCACGAAGCTGCCCGCTTCGCATTTTTCCGTCTTGGTGAGAATTCTACCTGAGACTTCTGCGGCAACATTTGCCTCTTCGAACGGGACGACCGTGCCATCGACTTCAAGGAACAGAGGAGTCTTTTCCGTATCCAGCGGTTCAATCGGCTCGATTCGAATCGGGGGTAGCGCTCGGAGTCGACCTGCACGGCTTGTGTCCGCATCGGGCCGCTTTGGAGGCTCTACGGTCCCAAGACTGATGAAGGTATAACCCGCGGCCGCAAGTAACGCCAAAGGCGCTAAAAAGTTGATTAGCAGGTTTTGCGTCAACGAACGCGTCTGTGTTGAGGGTGATTGCATGTTCGCGAGGTGTATCTTGTATGGCGTCTACGGAGACAGTGAGGTGCAAGTGTACGGTTTATAGGCGTTCGTCATCAGCTTGATGTGTCCCTGTCGCCTGATCTGAGGTGAATTGCAGAGATCATCCGGAATCGATGGATTCGGCAAGTATCGATTTGATCTTCATTTTAAAGTCGATCACTTTTCCCGACTCAAGCGTCGTGAGTGTGGTTGCCACCATGTGTGCGGTGACTCTATCAAGATCCACCGTTTGGGTGTTGTGATTAGACGGAATGAGATAGCGGACCATTTTAGCATTGAGCGCGAAAAAGCTGCACTGTCCGACAATCCCAAGAGCAAGTTGGTCGTAATCTTCAGAAGTCAGTTCAACCTCGCTCAACTCCTGCAGCGTCGTAATTAAATCATCGAATCGCGGACGCAAAGTAACCCGAACCATGTGCTCAAAGATTGGTGTTGGACGCTGGATTTCACGCAGCAACAGTTGGGTTTCCCAACTGGAATCGGTGCTTGAGTTCATTTGCGAGAGAAGATCTCTAACCAGTTGAGTGAAGCGAACCACGGGGTCTTGAGCCTTATCCGATTGTGGGATGCATTCCTCACGCTGTTCCTGAACGAGGTCAATGACCGCTCGATACAGCCCTAACTTGTCTCCAAAGTGGTAGCCAACCGCAGCCAAATTGACTCTGGCTTCGGCAGCAAGATCTCTAACTGTCACCCCGTCGAAACCACGTTCGGCGAATGTGTGACCTGCAGCATCAAGCAACCGCTGACGCGCGGAGGCAACCTCCGCGGAGCGTGAGTTTGCTCGAGTTTTGGATGTGGAGCTACTCATTTCACTGCCGCACCTTCAATGCTTGCATGTTGGGAGTGGGATGCGAATTGCTTCGCGAGAATCAAACATCTGTTTTAAACAGTTGTTTGTCGTCAAGCCCCTGAGGGGAATTCAGAGAGATCGCGAGCCCAAATCTAGCTCCCGGATTGCCGCTTTTTGGGATCGCAGGCCGGCACTTTTGCTAGCTATAGTACCAGCTGCCATCTTCGAAGAAGATGGGCAGGCGGGATTGACGGTAGAGCCCTTCGGAGATCATTCTTGGGCGGTAAATCTATCGAGTTGCGGCGATCGAGAAGATTGCCGGGATAGATGGACACAATTTCCCGAGTTTGCGACTCGCCATCGGTATGCGAGTTTCCAAGTTAACGCGAATTAATGCGAGTTTTTGA
>JAYYHM010000564.1:0-3685 GCA_036148415.1 Planctomycetota bacterium | reverse complement strand
AGTTGATTGACGGAGGGGGTGAGGATGTCCTGCAGCTCACCAGTCGCGACGGTGTTCCGGCAAGGTTAGAACTGGGTGATGGGTATTTTCTCGGTCCTCAAATTCAGATTCGGCCAAATGAGAATCTCATTTGGATCAATGCTGCCGGTGAATTTCAATTGCCACGTGCCGCCATCCCTCTCGGTGGGACGCAGGAGGGTGATACAGGGTTTCGTTGGGGTGAAACTCCGTACTGCAGATGGGAGGGCGAAATGATCTTCGACGGACAAACCGCCGTGCTCTCCGATGGGGTCGTGATGAATGCTACTCTGATAAGAGGGCCGGAAGTTTGGGAGCTTGAGTTGACGGGTGATCGTTTACAGGCTGAGCTTGATGATGTGATTGAGGTGGAAGATGTGAGGGCGATGCGGAAGGCAAGCGTGCGTACGATTACTCTGATGCAGTCTGATCAGCGACCGGTCTTCATTCAAGCAACCCATCGAGGGCTCGACGGCGTCATGGAGGCTAGGCATCTTTTGAATGTTCAGATGATGACATTGAAGCCACAGGCAGGTGGGCTGGTGCAGGGAAACGGACCTGGCTGGTATCGAGGTTGGGTGATTCCAAAGCCTGATCAACCCTTGCTGTCCCGAAATGGGAGTGGAACCGATTTTCGTGTGGATCTCAATGATCGCCCCATCACCGGTGCTCACCTGGTTTTTTATGATTCGATGCTCGCTTCATTTGAAGGCCGACAGCTTGAATTCAATCGTGGGATTCGTATTGGTGTAAAACCGGTCGAGGGATGGGATTCGATTTTTGATGCTCGAAAAATGGATGCGATTTCCTCCGGCGAGTCAACTTTAGATTGTGACCAACTTCGTTTCAATTTGGATCCACGCGATCAGGTTAACAATCGGATTGCGGGTGCCTCCGCGCGGTGGGAGATGTCGGCGCTCGATGGAGTCGTCTTTCGGACACGCAATGAGCAGGGTTTACTTGAGGGGAATGCCGCACGTGCTTCCTACTCATCTTCCAAAGATTTATTCACCGTTGAGGGGGCTCCAAGCTCGCCAGCAGTATTCCGTCAGGTGCTGCCTGACGGTAGCCCTGGTCCAGAAGGGGCGGTACGCTCGATGACGGTGCGCCCCGGAACGATGAAAGTGGAGAATGCGGTGATCGAGCGGCTGAACCTCGCCACGCCTGGCGTGTCGGCTGGAGCTGGGGCAACGAGATAGAAGGATAGATTTTGGGGTGAAGAACGGTTTTCTGAGGTCTGAACTCTCTGCTTAGGAGGTCCACTTAGGGATTTTCCGGAGTCTCATCAAGCTGATAGTCTTTAATCTTTTTATGGAGAGTATTTCGATTGATGCCTAGCTGAGTCGCTGCTTTGGTTTGGACGCCACCGCAGGATGCAAGGACTTGGCTGATCAGCTCTTTTTCAATTTGATCAACAATCACCGAATGAATCATACCGCTGGAAGCACCCGACTCGCTAAGTCCTCGTGTGACTACCTCGCGAGTGAGAGCATCAAAATCATTACCTGTTGAGACGAGTGATGGAGCCGCTTGTCCCGAAGTCATGCAATCGGGTAATAGGTCGACAGTGAGCTCATCTGTCTCTGCCATCACCACTGCTCGTTCGATATAGTTCTGCAGTTCCCTGACGTTTCCCGGCCAGTGGTAGTCCTGCATGGCCTCCATAGTTCCGGGACCAATGTGCACAACATAGCGATCATTGATTTCGTTGTAGTGTTCCAAGAAGAAGGAGACGAGCGCGGGCAGGTCATCACGCCGTCTTCGAAGCGGTGGAATCTCGATCGGAACCACATTAAGTCTCCAGTAGAGATCCTCACGAAATCGCTCTTGTTTGACTTCCTTCATCAGGTCTCGGTTGCTCGCGGCAACGATCCGAGCGTCCGTGCTGAGTGTGCTGGTGTCACCAACGCGTTCGAACTCTCGCTCTTGGAGAACACGGAGTAGTTTGACCTGTAGAGTCAGGGAGGTACTGTTGATCTCGTCCAAAAATATCGTGCCACCGTTGGCCGCTTCAAATCGACCGGTCCGATTGGTCACCGCTCCTGTGAAAGCTCCTCGTACGTGGCCAAAGAGTTCACTTTCGAGAAGCGACTCGCTGAGGGCTCCGCAGTTCACGCGAACAAAGGGGCCACCACTTCGACGACTTAGTCGATGGATGGCGTTGGCAATGAGCTCTTTACCCACCCCTGTTTCACCTAAGATCAATACCGATGCATTACTCCCTGCAACCCGCCGAGTGATCCGATAGACCTTTTGCATGGACGCGGAATTCCCGATGATGCCCGGGATGGGCGGGCCGCCTTTCGCGCCAGGTGGAAGTCCAAAAATCGCCATGGAAAGTAAAGGAGATTCGTTGTGTACAAAGTCCCGCTCAATGTGCCCGTTTTGGCCGGATTGAATCAGTGCTTCAGTGATGAGTTGTAGGGATTTCAGTCGCGTGAGTTTGGTTTCTCAGGTCTATGCCCGGATAGTCGGCTATCCATGCGTTTCCCCAGGATCTGCACACGTCGAGGTTTGCAATCTTGGGGACGGACTCCGTTGAAACCCAGCCAACGCAGTTTAGCGAATTTTGTCTCACCACGCGTTCCCCCATTTAGATCCACGTGGTTAAATCCTCAGCAATTTATGGGAGGTCAACCATGCCTCCGATAGAGTTTGCTTTGCTGGGCAAGGGAAACGGCTCCTCGCGTCAACGTTAAACCGAATACGGACGGAAATCGCTTGAATCCACGAATCCAAACTCGGCCCAGTTTGAGGTGAACTTACTGAAGCCGCGACTCTGCCTGTTCTCGAAATCGATTCCGGTCAATGACTGAGATCGCGGGCAGAAAAGATTGCGCCTTCGCTTCATCGAGAACGTTCCCCAAAGTTACGCTGGTGACCGGGCTAAAGAGGAAACGCGTTGGAGCTTGCCATCTCGGTGCCCCGAGTGTCATTTTCTCATCACCAAAAATAACGATGGGTATCTTTCTGCCCCGGTGTGTTCTGCGCACGGTATCAATGAGTTCAATCGGTGTTCGGTCGAACAACTGCTGTTTTGCAAGAATCAGGCGAATATCACCACCTTGATCCACCAGTCGTTGTGCCTGCGCGACGGTGGATGCTCGCTTCACCTCCATGCCCATTTTTCGCAGCAGTTTCTCGTAGGCTAGGATGGTCTCAGGACGTGTCTCCACCAGAATTGCAGTGGGTTGATCACCCAACCGAGCCATCTCGCTGAGGGTCCGGCGAACCTGACTGATGCCGGGATAGGTGGAATCATTCGCTAGGCTTGTTAGGCAAGAGGTTGCTTCAAATCTCAGCTGTGCCGTCGCGGATACAGCAGCTTGGGCGAGTGCTCCTGGGGTTCCCGCTGCTCCTGACAGAAGCGTCTTCACTTGGTTTTCGTTGAAGTTTGCATTGTCGAGGATCCGTACCAAGGCGATGGCCGCCGCTGTGTTTTCTTCGTTGACCGCTATCTGCAAGAGACCAGAGAGGGTCTGGGGGTCCTGAAGGGTCGGGAATCTACCCGTCGTTTCCTCGATCTGAGCACTATCTCCCCAGTCGGGATCCACCATGACCTGATATGCCAGAATGTTGACGACCACCAAGGCTTCGTCATCTGCTGACAACGCACCAAGCCGTTGTAAGCGTGATGCGGCATCATAGACCTTCCGGAAGCTAGCAA
>JAYYHM010000563.1:0-3038 GCA_036148415.1 Planctomycetota bacterium | reverse complement strand
ATGCTTACGTCATCTCACCACTTCGATTTATCGTGCCGCAAACAGGTGAACTTGGCGAGACGATCGAAGCAATTATCAGCGGGGAATCAGCGAAGACAATCCTGGACGGACCTGATGCTGGGGAGATAGTCCGCTATCAACTTCTTCGTCCTATCATGAGTTGCGCGATGTTTATCTTGGTGATGCTAATCACGAGTTGCTATTACTTTGCAACTCGTGATTTCTGATTTACTGATGAGGAGCTATCACGCCTGCGACGATCACTTGCCAGATATTTTGTAAAGGTTTCTTTTACTTCGAAGTAAAAGTGTATCCTGCGTTGGCACAGGACTGGCAACCGTGTAGTCGTCGTTGTCATCGATGGAGTTCTCTGAAATCAGTTTCGGAGAGCTACTCGACAGTGGGCCAATCACAAAAGTGGTTCCCTTCTCGTTGGTAACGTAGAGGTGATCAGCAGCGATGAGTGGTGAACTGCTGTAGCTCACGCGAGATTTGGGCAGTTGCACGTCCCAGAGAGTTTGCCCGCTCTCCGCATCTAAGCATGAAACTAGGCCTCTGGAGGTTCTGCCATCACCAACGACATAAATTCTTCCATCTTTTGAGGCTGGCGTGGGAACGTCGCTTCCCAGATCATCACGGTACCAAACAATCGCCTCTTTGCCTTTTCCTGATACAAGAGCTTGCATATTGACTGCGGTAATCGTCTCGCCTCTCGCATAGGGGCAGATCATGAGGGTTCCCGCCGCAACGGGTGATGAAATGGATCGAAAATATGCATTCTGGCCTGGATTGAAGCCACCCAATCGGCCGATTTCTTTACCGTCACTTGCGCGGTGCAGAGTAAGGTGATCTGCGCCCATCACGCCGATCCACTCCTCTCCATTCTGCTCAACCACTACTGGGGTAGAGTAACTTTGCGCCGCTTCTTCAGGTGCCGGCACCATGCGATCGCTCTTCCAGAGTTGCTTTCCCGTTTTTTTATCAAAAGCAATTAGGTAGCTGGGACCCGTTTGCATCACCACAACCACGATCGCGTCACGAGTTACCGTTGGTGAGGAGCCTAGGTCCCACCAAAGCGTATCTTCTCCAAACTGCTCTTGAAGATTGGTTTGCCAGACGAGATCTCCATTGTGGTTGGCGCAGGCCAGGTCGCCGCTTCGGAAGTAGGCATATACGTGTGCTCCGTCGAGCACGGGTGAGGGATTACTACCGCTACCTTTTTTATGTTTACCTCCCCGATCGTTTCCGACTTCGAGCGTCCATTGTTTTGAGCCATCAGCAAGACGGTAAGCCACAATTGTGTTCTTGTTTTCGTTCCCAGCTGTTAGGAAAGCTAAAGAATCGGTAACTACGGGTGTGCTTCCACCTGATCCTGAAACGGGGCTCTTCCATGCAATCCCAGAATCGACCGCCCAGCTAGATGGGTAACTGTCCCCGGTCGCAACCCCATTCTGTTGCGGACCTCTCCACTGTGTCCATGCGTCTGCCGCTTTGACCGTAGCGGGAGCAATACAGCTCTGTACGATCAGGGTCGCCGCTATGGTGACGCTCGAAATGAATCTGAATTTCAAGAGACTGCAGGTGCTCACGTACACAACTTTCCTCCGGTGTATGATGCTCTCACAAGATGGATATTATTTTTCACGAACTTCCCAACGCGATCTAATTTTATGGGTCGTGATTTTTGCTTAAATTGCCTTCAGCTCGGATCGCTGTGGGTGGTATATTTTGCCGCGGACACGCCAATTGCAGACACTCCCGACGGTATTTTGATACCTGCGAATTAGAACGCCGGCTTGAATTATAACGTGATTGTCGCCATTGATTAGGCTCATGCCGACGAAAAGTGAATGGAATGGAATCCGAACTCCCGGCATTCTTGCAGTAACGAGTCAGTGCGATGGATGAGAGGATTTCCTACAACAACTTGATCATCAGTCCGTTTCTCTCGTATTCACCCCTCCTCACTATCCTCTTAGAATACAGAGACAGTGGTATGACCGGTCCCTCTGTCTTATTCGGATAGAGAACACAATGATCCCTATCAACTATGCATGTAGTCGCTCGCGTCTAGTGAGGCAGGTTCGCCTGCGCATGAGTAAGCTTGCTCTATTTGTACCGCATGTAATTTTGGCATCTTCGCTTCTGCTTTTTTGCGAAGCAGCATTTTGCCAAGAGGTTGAGAATCGGGATGAAATAGCTCCGATCGCTGCGGGTGATCTGGAACCGCAAGAGAAACAAACGCAAGAAGAAAGCGATTTGGCTGAGTCCACCCTCATCTCGGAGCTCAGCGAAGCTGAGGTGATTGATCTACTGACGAAAGATCCTCAGGGACAACGTAATCTGGCGATGCTGGAATTGTGGCGTCGACGAGGATCTCTTGGTGAAATCATCCAGAGGTTGTCAATCCATGAAGACGCGGAGGTAAGAGCAAGGGCGAGATGGATACTCAAGCAGTGGGCGAAGGGCGCACTGCCTGAAACTCCTGAGGATATGGAGCGTTTGCTCGATCGCGTACCTGACGAAAGTTCATTGAAGGCCCTTCTTAAGATCGGTGATTTTAGATCCATCATCGTTGCGCTCGGTGAGTCGGCTGATACACCTGAAGGACGTAGCAGCCGCGATGATTTGGCCACGGAAATCTATAGGAATTTTCCAACCTACGCCTTTGTGGCCTACGAGCAGGATGCGATTTCGGAACTGATCGAAATACTTGATCTTGTCGCCAATACCGTTGAACTGGCTATTTGTCGTTATGAGCTGAAGGTTCAATTCGGACAGCAAGTTAGTTTAGAAGAACTTTTGCCAAGGTCTGCGGAGAATTGGACGCCACTGCTGAAATTACAGGCGGAGTGTGTGCTGCTCTACCTGAACGGCGATGTGAAAAAAGCAGTGGATCGTGCGAGGCTGAGTGTTGATTCTGAGCTCTTGAATCGAGTACTGATGGTCTCAGATGACTGGGAGACGCTGGCAAAAGAGACAGCAGTTAAAGCTCGTCAGTCTTCCTTGGGTATGCTCGAGAAATCTAAGTTGTGGAT
>JAYYHM010000562.1:0-4680 GCA_036148415.1 Planctomycetota bacterium | reverse complement strand
TGCGAGCAACTTTCGAAGCCAATGAAAAAGGTAGCACCACAGATTTCCGTGGAAGCTAAACCGCATCGCGGCTCCATCATGCGAATCTACCGCGACACTCGCTTTTCAAAAGATAAGCGACCCTACAAAACCAATGTGGGTATCTCTTTACGACATCGCGTTGAAACGGACATCCACTCACCGGGCATCTATTTGCATCTGGAACCGAGAACCTGCTTCATGGGTTTTGGCTGCTGGAAACCCGATCGCGAAACGCTCTCTCTCATACGTCAGGAAATCATCAAGCAGCCGGCATCCTGGAATCGCATGAAAAAGCAGTTCACGCAGAATACCGAGTTTGAAATTGCAGGAGATCAACTTAAACAGGGGCCTCGAGGTGTGCCCAAAAATCATCCCTGCATCGAAGATCTAAAGCGAACCGATTTCATCCTAGTAGCATCGCTGACGGAACAGGAACTTGTCGAAAAAGACCCGATTCCACGGCTACTCGATCTGACGAAACAAGCGGGTTCTTGGATGCGATTTCTGTGCCGGTCTGTACAAATTAAATATTAAGCGGCGGTCCCGATTGTCTCTGACCTCTTCGCACCCCCCTGGGTAACACGGTCAACCTAGCAAGGTGGTGAGATGGGGGATATTAGTAACCAACGTAGCTTCCCCTATACCGCATTCATCCCACCAATTTGCAAGAGCACCCGACTTATCTTGATGGCCAACACGCCAGATTTTCATAGCGTGAGACACAGGAGGCAAGGTCCCTCTTATCAGATCAAACTCGATCGCGACATTCAAAACTAGAATGAGCAGGGCGAGCCGGTAGGCTTCTCGGGAATCCTCTGAGAGGTCGAGTGAGGCAAGTGATCTCTCCATTAAAAGGCTCGTCACCAACCAAGTTAAACGCAGAACCTCTGGTAAATGCAGATCCACGTCCGTGAGAACTGCTTCCATCCAAACTTTTTTTGCTGATAAATCTGCGCCTCCGTCACCTCCCCGTGCAGGTTGAATCATGGTGAGTTGGATCTGGCCGGTTCCCCAGGACTCAGCTGAGCCGTTGTCACCCCAAAAACGCCTTTCAATCATCCGCACAAGCCCATAACCACATGTCTCCCAACGCTCTCTCAGCGGACGTGAACGCAGATCAATCTGTTCGCTAAGCCTGGGATGTATTTCATTGAAATCGTGCCTCGCATCACTCAGGAACCCACTGATACGTCGCTGCACACCCTCTAGCAGTAATTCTGGACAGCCTGCATGCACCAGAGCAGGTTCGGGTGAGGTCAATAGATTTCCAGACTTTATGGTGTATTCTCGTAGCTGTCTCCAAAACTGACCTATGTCCACTGTCGCATTGAGTAGACACTCGCTAATCCTCCGCACAGGCTTGGCCAACAGATCCTCACCTGCGGGATCGACGGACTTTTCTCCGGAGGCGACTACGTAGAGAAGTTGCGAAAGTCCGAGATCGACATCCGTATTCCACAAAAAAGACGCTCGGCTCACTCTACCCCTCGCTTAAATTTTCCCGAATCCACTGTTCTAATTCCTCGTAATCGACTGGAGGAAGCTGACTGAGATCTGGCCTTAGCCTCTTAGCGCCGTGAAGGTAAATATGTTGGATTTCTTTTTGAGTCTTTTCCGTATTCCAATGCACTAAAACGCGGATGCACTGAGGCAGCGACCCGGGTACCGAAATCTCATATGAACATAGTAGGGGAACATCAATCCAACCCAGTTGCCGAGCGGCCAAGGCGGGAAATTCCGCTCCCAGATCTTTCGTAACCGTAAAGGTAACACTGGCGACATCCGACGCTTCGATTCCGTTTCGACGAATCATTAGCGCCAACATTTGCCGCGTGGCCGTTAGAATTCCATCTCGATTATCAGCTCGAGCAGTCGTGGCACCGCGCACACCCCGACAGACAGTAAGGCGACTCTCGTTCATAAATCCACCCATGAAAAACGACAGGAGGACTCCGCCTCCGAAAAGATTGGCACTTACTATAGTTGATTGCCCGAGATGACGATAATCGGGTTGACGGGTTTTCTCTGTCCTCGCAGAGATAAAGTTCACGATTTTCGCATCGGCTCACCACAGACAATCGACCCAACGCTCTACACAGGTCACCAGAATATGCCCCAAGAACGCAGTCGCTACCAAGAAAAAATAATCAAGAATTACTACCAGAATCGCGATGCCATCGGCCTTCAGAAGGCACAGGAAGCCGTAACCGAGCTTTATTTAAGTGAAGGAAAAAAACGGGAAACGGTTTGGAAGCGACTCACGAGTCATCTTGAAAAAGTGGGATTACCACCCAAGCAAATCGCGCACCTCAGAAGTGAAGACAGCCCAGAACTCGTCCTCGAGGCACTCAAGAAATTCATCTGACTCGAGCTTGAACTCCCTGATCTCTCATGCAACCAAGCCTGTTACATGTTGCAGTGCAGCGTGTTGAGAAAGTCAGCAGGCTCTGATGGTTCCCCAAAATATGCTTCTTACTCGAAAATTCAAAGTATGCAAATGAGCTATAGCTCTACTTACACTGTGCCATAGCGGCTCGGAACCGAGCCTTCCAAAAAAGGCGTTGAAAAAGTGAGGCTCTTTTCAAATTTGGATCATTCCGGTCAATAATATTTAACTTTCCCTTCGACGTACGCATCTGAAGCTTACCATCAGGCATCACCTTCTCAACCACCCAGAATTTATCAACTGTATAGGTGTACGATTCACCCTTTGGGCTACCCACAACATGGGATGCTCTAGGGCCGGGAGAAGTGCTGCGTTTTGACTTTCGGTACACGACCCAGTCTCCAGCTGTCAACTGCCTGCTCATGATCTTAGCACCGTTATTAGCTCACCATAAATCTCAGATCTCTGGAACCAACCAAATCCCCGCCCTCCCGAGCAATTCTACGCGAAATCTTCATAATTCCAGAGGCCAATTGATGCCAGTGCGATGAGTCACGCCCTAAAATCGAACCCGGACAAATGAAGTCACTCCTTGAAATTGTAATACCTACACCCATTCCGGGCCCCGAAAACCTTTAAGTGGGTTATACTGCCGGAAACGAGAGTGAGCGGGATTATCTACTCACGTAGTATCCACAAAAAGACTGAAAATTAGTCTGGCTGGAGTGGTCCGATGAGCCAGCGATTCAAAAGGGCAGCACAATGACTTCGCTTTCTGTCACCCACATATCTTTGGCACGTGTGACTGCAATCCTGGCACAAGGAGAGATTGCTGATAAGGGCTGGCTAAGCACACTCCTCGCCGCTTTGTCAATTCTAGCGGTGATTTTCCTTTTAGCATTAGGTTTCTTTTTCACTCGCTACTTCAAGCTGTGGTTTCAGGCCTACATGTCCGTCGCCGATGTGAGCTTGGTAAGTCTCATTAGAATGCACTTTACAAAGGTTAACCCGATGGTGGTTGTCCAAGCGAAAGTGATGAGCGTTCAGGCGGGTCTGGACATTAATCGCTCCACGGGGATCAGTACACGTCGGTTGGAGGCGCACTTCCTTGCGGGCGGCAAGGTCATCAATGTCATCCACGCAATTATTGCGGCTCACCGCGCTGAAATCCCTCTGGACTTTGATCAGGCTGCCGCTATCGACCTTGCCGGTAGAGATGTACTCGACGCTGTTCAGACCAGTGTCTATCCCAAAGTCATCGATTGCCCCGATCCTTCCCGGAGCGGAAAAACGACACTGAGTGCTATTACAAAAAATGGAATTGAGCTGCGAGTCCGAGCACGAGTCACGGTGAGAACGAATTTATCTCAATTGATCGGTGGCGCTACGGAAGACACGGTGATCGCGCGAGTAGGTGAAGCGATCATTAGCTCGATTGGATCCGCCTCCTCACACTTTGAGGTACTTGAAAACCCAGACATGATCACGCGGGTTGTTCTATCGCGAGGCTTGGATGCACAAACTGCTTTCGAAATTGTTTCCATTGATATCGCAGACATTGATGTAGGTGAGAACATTGGAGCAAGACTCCAAAGCGATCAAGCAGAAGCGGATACGCGAGTCGCACAAGCCCAGGCTGAACGACGGCGAGCGGAGGCGATCGCTCAAGAGCAGCAGATGCGGGCGAAAGTAGCCGAAAATCGAGCTCAGCTCGTCCTAGCAGAATCGGAAGTTCCACTCGCTATGGCAGAAGCTTTTCAAGCGGGAAGGATCGATTCCCACGCTGAATAAGAACGGTTGATCTCGCACTTCAAGCCATGGGAACCTACCACACGGCTCGAAATCAGAATGCAAAATGCCCAATCACTCCAGTCCTCAGTCCCCGATGCCACGACGGTCGTATCGAGTCCAGTTCGATGGTGGACAAAATTTCTCATTGGCTGGGATTATTGACCGCCCAGCCCAGGACAATGACATCAGAGCAACCGTCGTTTTTAGTCACTGCTTCACCTGTAACAAAGACCTTAAAGCGATTGTAAGGATCTCCAGGTCACTATGCTCTTTAGGCGTTGCTGTACTACGGTATGACATGACTGGTTTGGGCGGGAGCGATGGTGATTTCTCCGAAACTAACTTCACCTCAAATCTGGAAGATCTAAAAGCAGCTGTCCGATTCACTGAACGTGAACTCGGCGTGGTTACAGGTCTGATGGGGCATAGTTTTGGTGGAGCGGCAACCCTGGCTATTCTCAGCGAAAGCTTGTTCTCCTCAT
>JAYYHM010000561.1:0-5129 GCA_036148415.1 Planctomycetota bacterium | reverse complement strand
ATCAAATGCTTGATTGACCATGCGTTTGATACTTTGAAAATCCGGTTGGCAATTGCCACAATCGAGTAATGTTTTCGACATTAGAGGTGCTATCTCTTATCCACTACTATCATTATCCCAACCTGCAAACACATGATTGCTGCCTAGGGTGACGGGACTTGGAGTCATTATCAACTTGAATCATGCTGATCACTCTTTCTTTTCACCAATGGAGAAAAGCTTGTCTTTGGTACTGATGTACAGCCTGTCGTTTGCGGCTACCGGTGTGCTGTAGACACTGCTGCCCATATTGATCTCGTCGATCGGCTCATTGTTTTCACTTCCAAATTCGAAGATCGCAACGTCGCCGTCTTCATCACCAATGTATACATGTCCATTGGCGATCAGCGGACTCCCCCAACTTTGGGCGAGCATGTCATAGGTGAAGTGAATAATCGGCTTGCCATCCGCGCTTCCACGAGCGTCCAAACAGTGAACAAGCCCTGAGAAATCCGCGACATAAAGAATGTTGTCTTTAATCGCACATGTGCCGATTGAGCGATGCATTTCCTCTTCAAAATCAATTTCCCCATCGCCATTGCCATCATTCATGCTGTAATGCCAAACAACACCCGAGTTAGGATTGTCTACTTCAACCTCTCCATTTTCGGGCTCCACGGCTTGTATACGACGATGGGCGATGGGGACACGCTCACCATTTTCATCGATTTTCATGGCCAATGTCGGTGAGATATCACCTCGCATTTTGGGATCAATGCACCATAGATGTCCTTCACCTTCCCCGTGCTCTGGATCTTGTCCAACAGCGATGTAAACGTAGCCGTTATAAGCAACAGGTGTTGCGATCAGGTTGTTTCGAGTTCCCTCACCGCCAAGGATCCACTTGCTCGTCTTGGGGTTACAGTCAAACTGCCAAAGGAGCTCAGGTTTTCCGTCTTCTCCAGAATCAGCTCGGAAGCTGTAAAGGATGCCATCACCACCCGCGAATAATGCTTGGGGTACACCATCAAAAATACCGACGGATGGACTGGACCATTGACCATGAAGAATATTCTTACCCGGTGAGCTATCACTCCATAGAACCTCTCCCGTATTCTTATTCATGCAGATAAAACTTGGTGCATCAGGAGCTGGCAGATTAAGGTGGGATTCGTCCAGACCGTTACTTGTATTGACAAATAACAGATCTCCGTAGCTGGTCACACTGCAGGAACACATGTTGTGCTGACTAATGCCCATTTGCGGACCCATCATGTCGTAGATCCAAATCACATCTGCGTCTCTCTTGTCGTTGACGCCTAAGTTCTTGAAAAACTTAATACGTGGGCCAAGTTGCTTTGCTGTGAGGGTGCGTTCTACGCCATTGAAGGTACCACTGATTTTCCATGATTTACCTTCGCTGACTGTTTCAACGCTGACTTCCCCTTCAACCTTTTCACCAGCATCGTCAAGTAATGAAATCGCTTCATCGGAGAGCTTGCCTTCAGTGAGTGATGCGATCGTCGCTGTGTGGGCGTCAGCTGATGGTCCCGCGTTCATGAACGCGGCAACAAAAGCGACTTCATCGGTAACAGGCCCGTCATCTTCCCCATCATAAAAACCTTCCGTGTCAACACATCGCACTTCCCCTCGACTTGTGACGAACCACAGTCGATTACCTTCAACGAGCGGAGCACAGCAGATACCTTGTAGTGGCCAGTCATGGACTCGACCAGTGATCAATTTTTCACTACTGTGTTGCCAAAGGAATTCACCTGTTTCCTCGTCAAAAGCGAGGAGGCAACCCAGGTCCACTTCAGAAGGAAATCTCTTAAGGTGTCCGGCGCCGTTGTTGGTGCCAACGTAAACCTGTCCCCCAGCAATCACAGGATTGCCGTAGGTTTGGCTTCCGAGATTTCCATACCAGTTTATATTGACTGCTTTAGTGTTATCCCAATCACCAGTTCGGCGATCAAACTTTCCAATATTCCATTCGGTGGGCGCGTTTTTTACACCAGGGACATTATTTTTCTCGCGAGTTCCGCCCCACTGCGGCCAATCACCTCCCTCAGTTAAAACTTGCTCTGGTGCACAGAATTCGGTTTGGGTTGTGCTATTTTCTATTCCTGTATCCTCGGCTTGTTCCTGACTTTCTTCTTTGTTTGGGGTTTCGATAGCTGTATTGGAAACTGTTGTGGTATTGCTTTCGACGGCTGAAGAATCCCCGGTAACATTACTAGAGTTGGAGACTTCGGGTTGATATTCACCAGTCGAAAGATCGACATTTTCTGGTGCTGGCGGTTTGCAACCGCTTGAGGCGACCACAGCGAGACAGCCAGCGAGTGTTGCACCAAAAAGAAGTGACCAGGCAGAGAGTTCTTTATTCAACATGTTACAGGTGGGATCTGAGCAAAAGGTGGGGTTAGGTATTTGAGTTTTGTCGGTCAGTGCGCGGTCTTTCAAGTATGCCACTGATAAAGATGCTAGGGTTCGTCACTGTTTGCGGTGACCTCTATATTGTCAAGATAAAGTTCAGCAACTTTGGCGTTGCCGTACAGTCCTGGACTCGCGTTCAGATTCGGTGACTCATCAGTAGCAGTGATCGTCCATTCCTCTGGCTCCGCCTCACCTTTGGGCCACACCTTGCCCCTGAGTATTGCAATAGCAGCAGGCGGTTCGCTTTCAATATCGACTCTAAATTTAATCCGATACCAAGTATCTTCTTTCCATTCAAACGGAATCGTGGAAGCTTCGTTTCCTAAAGAGAGGCGGTTCTGTGCTGACCAAGTGCGTAGTTGTAATTGTTGGCTTTCGCCCATCAAGTCAAGAACGTAGCCGTGATTTGTTAAGCCAATGTCAGGTAATTGGTCACTCATGCGAGCTCCACGGGCATCAGCACTGATTGTGTAGTTCTTTAAATCGCTTGGGCCCATCCAAGCGCGACTTCTTGCTCCCTTCGGAATGGTGTTCACCTTCACCAAAGCAGGTGAGCCATCGACCTCACGAATCACATGTCGGTACCTCGCACCAACCCAAGAAAGCGGTGGGTCATTGAGACCATCAAATGTGAACTTCCAAGGTAATTCAGGGATGATACGAATTCGGGTCGACCCCGAAACGTCCCCAATTGTTGCTGTGATGATTGAGCCTGTATGAATCGAATCTCCGGGTGCACTGAAAACCGCTCCCGAAATCGTGCCGGGTCCATCCACTTCAAAGCTGACGTTACCGGTAAGCTTCACCTCCTGTCCGATTTGATTGAAGGCCTTCACTTTTAACGGAAGTTGTTCTCCCGGTTTGAGAATTGCTTCGGCAGGAAATACTTGCAGTTGAGCAATCAAAGGATTCTGTTCAATCGGTGACTCTTCTCCCAATAACTCCGAAAGTACTTCGTTAGTTTGCTCGGAATCTTCGGTTGCCACACAGTAGAGAGCAGTGGTGCTGGGAAAATAGAGTCTTGCGTCGGCGACAATGGGGGAACCAGCGAAATCTCCATCTCGGATGCTTCCCTTATTGAGGACTTCAAAACCATCTTCTGTCGGAGCAACCACAGCCCAACGACCGTTTTCACTCGTGACGTATATCTTCCCATCAGCGTAAAGCAAAGCAGAACGTTGGCGACTGCTAACAAACGCTTTTCTTTCTACGATAGGCTCGCCAGTTGTTGCGTCAAATATCCACATCTTGCAACGATCATCAACGACATACAGGCGATCCCCGATCATCACGGGTTCGCTATATCCGCAAACAACCTCCATTTGTTTCCATAACTCTTTAACCGCCGTTTGCTCTCCTTGTCCTGAAATCTCAAGACCCACTACACCTCCCATCAAATTATTAAACGGCGCTACGTTCTCTTCGCTGTGACTCGCGTAGACGCGGTTCCCAACCACAAGGGGCGTAGCGAAGATTCCACGTAAAGAAAGATCATAGTGCCACAGCGGTTTGCCTGTTCTCGGTTGGAAGCCCCAGATGGCTCCGTCCCCGGCACCCATTACCAATTGGCGTTGCCCATCAATGGTCACAAGGCTTGGGGCAGAATAGGTGGTGTCATAAGGCAAATCGCGAGTTCCGCTAAACCATCGGATCTCACCGGTTTCTTTTTCCATCGCTATCAGACGATGATTCGGCTTTGCTGAGTTACCCCAATTGATGATGATCCCGCTAATGATTACCAGATCTTCATGGATGACGGGGAAGTTTGTCCGTCCACCATAAGTACTCAGCATGCCAAACTGTTCATGCAGTGGGCGACTCCAGATGGTTTCACCTGTTTCTCCGTTCATGCAGGTAAAGATGTCGCAGGCTCCTAATGCGTAGACATATCCAGTTTCCGGATCTCCTACGACACTACTCCAACCCACTCGCTCAGCGGGAACATCAGATAGCCAAACGTTGTAACGATTTTCCCAGATCGTTTCTCCAGTCGCCGCGTTCAAGCAGACTACCTTCTCGCCTTCACGGGCTGTTCCGGGCTCGGAGCGTTGGATTGTGTAGAGCTTCCCATTCATTACGATTGGTGTGCATGGACCACCAATATCCTCACGCACCCACAGAAGGTTACTCCCCTCACCACCCTCTGGATCCCAGTCATCAGGTAATTGGCTTGCATCGACACTGCCATTGAAATTAGGTCCACGCCAGTATGACCAATCTCCTGCCTGGCAGCGGGGTAGGAGATTGAGGACAAAGCCCAAAGCCATGAAGGTGATTGCATTTTGCGAATTTAAGGAAAGACGCATGGATTAGCTCAAATGTGAATGGAAGGAGGTGCGGAGGCTTGTAAAGAAACGAAAGCGTCCTATTAGCTTACCTGCAGAGTTTACGCGAAGGTGGCCACTTCTGAAATCCTCTAGAAATTCTCGTCGTTCGGATCGAAGTCTGGGCTGCAAATGATGAGTACCTGCATTTTCCCGACAGCTCGATGTTTCACCCCGGGAGGAATCAAGATTGCAGAGAGAGGTTGTATTGCGTGCTGGACGCCGTCGAGCTCCATTTTCGCATCCGTATCACAAGAAAGAATGACGTAGATTTCCGTATGTTCCCTGTGAAAATGAGCCTTGGCATCCTGTTCAATGTCGGTCAGATGCACAGTTCCAGGGAAATTCGCATTATCTGAGAATGCTCTTCTCGCCACACCACAGGGGCAA
>JAYYHM010000560.1:0-3778 GCA_036148415.1 Planctomycetota bacterium | reverse complement strand
CCGAAAATCCCTCTTCAATCCAATCAAGCAGACTGTGGTATCCATCGGGGGAAATAGCTGCCGTCGCTCCAAGAAGCGAAAAGCCTTCTTTTTCCGCTGCTGATTTGATGATGTCGAGAGTCATAAGTGCCCTCAACGACGTAGTAGCTGGTTGGGCTGTTGAGCGATGCGCTGCCGGTTATTTCGAATGGTATGCCGGTAATAGGTCTCTAGGCATAACGTTGCCATTGCGGTGGTGTAGATTTTTCCACCGTATCCGCCCCAGAGCGTTTGGGTTGGCCAACTGCCATCAGGATTTTGAGTGGTAAGAAGTCTTTGCTGCAGAGCCTGGTTCCACTGATTCCAGTTCTCATTTTGTAGTTGATGGAGACCAATGGTCGCGTAATACCAGTAGTAATAGTTGTCTTGTCCGTTACCAGGTAGGTTTAGCATCAAGTAAGCCTCAGCTTCTCGGATTGCTTCCTGTGAGATTTTATCGCCAATCAAAATTCGAGTTGCTAATGCCTCTGCGGTCATGGTGTGAGTAGGTGCTTCCCCTTTTCGATAGCTTGCTAATCCCCCTGATCTGCCGACTTGTACAGATTGGAGAAATCGTTGAACACCAATGATGGACCGATCTGAGATCGCAATGCCAGCGCGATGCCCCGAATCAAGAACCATCGCTTGCCACCCCAATTGACTTAGGTCTCCCGGGTCTCCCTCGGTGTAACGCCAGCCACCTGTGACCGGATGCTGCAGCGTCTGGGTATGAGAAATTGCTCTTTTCGCTGAGAGGATAGCCGATGCATCCCCAGTGATGGCAGCCGCCTCGCACATCGCCAAGGCCGCCATACCGTGGCAATAGGTCGCTTCATAGATTTTAGCGTTTCCTTGCATTGACCCGTTAGGTTTCTGTTGATGAATGAGGAAGGCCAGGCCCTTGTACACCGCATCGGCGTACTGCCCTTCTTGATGAGTATGACCTGCACCCATCAGGCTCAGTAACGCCAAGCCCGTCAGGGCCGTCTCTGCATGAGATCCTGCAGATCCCCGGGACTCCCCTAATGGTGATCGCTCTAGACCAGCGTTACTGGTTCTTGGATCCCATGATCCATCCTCTCGTTGTTGGCTAACGAGATAAGCAAGCGCTCTTTCGACGGAGATTTCGGTGTATTCTGATCCTCCCGATCCTAGTAACGCTCTTTTTTTGGCATCACCGGTTCGATTTGCAAAATCGTTTTCCAATTGGCCCAGAACGGTACCCTCTTGACTATCCATGGAAGGCGTATGGAACGACTCGGCAATTTCAGTTGCCGGTTCGGAAGTCGGAGTCGGCATCCCTTCGCTGCTGTCCGCCGTTGCCACATCATCTGCCGATTGATCAATGGGAGTTGTTGATTGATCAGCGAGCTTATTTACTTTCGAGTCGTCGTTGGTGGGTGTGTCGGGGAGATCCGACTCCGCATCGTCGTCCGATTGATTCGTTTCTTTAGAAGCTACGGACTCTTCGATCATGGTGTTTGGGTCGATGGCATTAAGACCCGCGAAAGCATCATCTAAAAGCGAATCAAATTCGGAGTCTAAGTCCGGCAACGCATCGGATTCAGGTGAAGTGAGAGAGGAGGCTGTCTCCGTTGTAATTTCCAAAGCTGAAGAGGTTGGAGCTTGAATCGAGCTTATTTCCGTTGTGTCAGTACTGACATCATCAAGTGACGCATCGGGAGTTTCAACAGGATGCTCAGCAGTTGACTCCGTCAATTCAGTCAAAGGTAGAGGTGTGAGATTTGACTGAGCCAAATCGCTAGAACGGACGGCCTCGAGGTCAGGGTTATACGTCGAGAACTCGACCTGAGAAAAACTCTGTTGTTCTTGATCCTTGTCGACTTGACTTGGGTTGATGGGTGCAGATTGATGAAGCGAGGGGAGGAAAAAAATCAGGCCAAGATGTAGCGCGACAGAGATAAGCAGATAGACTAAACCTTTAAGTTTTCTCTGCTTTCGATATTTCGCAAATAGCCACACCGAAGCAACAAGTAATGAGATCGAGATGATCGCAAAACTAATTACGAAATAGCTGTTTGACCAGATTGATGAGGAAAGTGGTGTCAACGCTGCATCCTTTGCGTTGATATACCAATCTTTTCAACACCGCTGCTTCGAACTGCGTGAAGGACCTCTACTGTTTGCTGTAGTGATCCGGATGCTTCGCCTCGGACAGCGACTCTCAGATCTGGGTAATTAGCGTAATCGACGCGGAGTCGATCAGTGAGTTCTTGCATTGTAACGACTTGATCATCCAGTGTGATCATGCCCTCAATACTGATCCCGACGACGCGTTCATCGGGGATCCTCGTGATGGCTTGCATTTCGCTGATGTTCGGCACGTTGACCTCAATGCGGCTCTCTGCTTCACTGAATTCACTACCCACCATAAAGAAAATTACCAATAAAAAGACAACATCGATCATGGGCGTCAAATTGATCGACGCATCCTCGGTCGTTTTTCGTCTGATTGGCATGTGTTTTGGGGGAATAAAAAGTTTGATTTGATCGTGAAGGGAACCTCTTAGGCTGCTCGACGTCGTGGGTTCGAGTCATCCGATTCCCGGCGAGCGAGACTTTCGGCAGAAATACAGTCGATCACACGTTGACACAGCTTGTCGATTTCGTGGAGATAGCGATCCGATTTGCCGCTGAAGTACATGAATG
Organism: Planctomycetota bacterium; assembly: GCA_036148415.1. GTDB lineage: Bacteria > Planctomycetota > Planctomycetia > Pirellulales > Pirellulaceae > Rubripirellula. Next base: position 1,090 of record JAYYHM010000560.1, on the reverse strand, counting down.
CCAAGTAGGCTGGAATGGCAACCATCAGGCCTCCAGCCGTGGTGACAAGCGCTTTGCTAATTCCAGAAGCAAGCATTTCAGGGCGACCGAGCGACTCCCGATTACTCATCATTTCAAAGGATTCAATCATTCCCAGCACGGTACCGAGAAGGCCGATTAACGGAGCAACGTTACTGATTGCATGAAACACCCGAACAAAACGTTTCAATGAGTCAGAGACTCGGTCGCCAGCGTCAATGACCGCCTGTTCGATTTCAAGCATTGGATGCCCCCATCGCCGAATTGCTGCCTGAAAGACTTCGGCCACCGGGCAACTGAATTCCTCACAGAGTTTGGTTGCCTCTTCATGACTGAGTTGTCCATCCTCCACGAACTCTGTAAAGCGTCGCACAAACGGACGTGGAATCACACGCGACCTCCGCAAGGAGATCAGTTTTTCAATCGATAACGCGGCGACCACCAAGGAGCATAGTCCGAGAGGAAACATCAGAATCCCGCCTTGTGATATCTTTGCGAAGAATGATTCATCGGGCGAGGTGTTTAACTGATTGAAGTCGGTTTCAATAGGTGCATCAGAGTCAACCGGTAGGCTGGGAATGCTGCTGCCTACGCTGTCATCGACTGAATCACCCACTTCGTTGGATAAGTCTGTCTGGCTTCGACTCGGAAATTGGGCCCTCACATCAATCATCCATAAGAATCCTCCGCACAAAACGATCAGTGGAAGCAAACGGCTCATTAGCGCTGCGATGTAGCGGCTTCGGTTCGCTCTGTCGTCATGCTGTTTAGATCTCAACATTTGATTCAACGTTTTAGTGCCTATTCGTTTTTCTATCGTTTAATCGAACTGGGGGTGGCTGGGCTTGAAGTGGATGATTCTGAATCGATTGCTGCTAACCGTTTGCTTGCCGCGTCAGCATGAGATGAGCCACCGAACCGTGAGATCAAGTTTCCGTAGCAGATCAGCGCTTCTCGTTGATGACCCAGGTGCTCAAATGATTTGCCAGCTTGAATGAGAGAAGCAGCAACCCATGATCCTAAAGGATCGATGGTTTCCACTGTGCGATAGGCTTCGATCGCACGAGAATAC
>JAYYHM010000559.1:0-2729 GCA_036148415.1 Planctomycetota bacterium | reverse complement strand
CAGCCAGCGCCTTGGCTTCCTCTTGGTTATGTGTGATGTGGAGTGTTGTCACCTCATGTAACTCAGTGAGAGATTTGAGAAGTTCTTGCATCTCGTTTCGGGTATCTGCGTCCAAGGCACTGAGCGGTTCATCGAGCAGTAACACCGATGGAAAGAAAGAGAGGGCTCTACCTAAAGCAACCCGTTGTGACTCCCCCCCACTGAGCCCAACAATTTTTCGATCGAGCAGATGTTGGATTCCTAACTGCTGTGCCAGCTCATCCGTTCGTCGGTCGATTCTCGTTCGTGACCATTTTCTAAGGTGAAGAGCGAACTCTAAATGTCCCCTGACGGTGAAGGTTGGAAAAAGAGCTAGATCTTGGGGAACGTAACCCACATCACGGTCTGCTGGCAGCCAATCCGTTACCTCTTGACCATGAATCAGGATTTGACCCGCCTCCACGCGTCGAAGACCGCAAATCGCTTCCAGAATGGTTGTCTTACCCCTGCCGGTCTTTCCCATCAGAACGGCGTACTGCCCAGACTGAATGGTAAAGCTCAAATGATGTAAGCGGAATTCGCCTGCTCTCAGGGACAAATCTTTGATTTCAATCATGACGTCAACCCTGTTCCCAACAGCCGTAATACCACCAGTACAAGAACCGCCATCGCTACCATCAGGAGCGACACAGCGACCGCAGCATCAAGGTTACCGATACTCAATTCAAGGAATACAGTCGTTGACAACACTTCGGTTCGCATCCTGGTTGCACCAGCGAAAACCAGAATCGGTCCAAATTCTCCCAATGCACGTGCCCAAGCGATTGTGGTTGCAGCGATCATTCCGCGCCACGCCTGAGGAAAAGCAATCTGAAGGAAGGCTTGGCCGCGAGTGCAACCCAGCGTTCGAGCAACCTCCTCAGCTCGAGGATCAATCTGATCAAAGGTTACCCGCATGGTTCGCACAGCGAACGCACAAGACACACTAAATTGCGCGAGAACCACTGCGGGCCACCGATAGGTAATCGGAAACCCGACCGTATCCCGCATCCAGGCTTCGATTTCCCATCCAAAAAAAGGCTGATGAAAAAGAATCAGTAGACTGAGCCCTAATACCAGCGGCGGTAAAACGATTGGAATATCCACAATCGTGTCAATCAGTGTTCGACCGGGAAAGCGATAACGCGACAAGAGATACCCCAGCGGTGTTGCAACCCATATCGACATCAATGCAGCCACCGTGCACGAAAGAATCGTGAGCTGAAACGCAAATTGTATTTCGGGCTTGAAGAGTGCTGCTTTGAACTCAGCGAGCGAAGCGAAGCGAAGGTCCGCCAACAGAAGCAAGACGATAAGCAGGATGAAACAGGATGAAATACCTCCCATCGCGATGAAAAACGAAACGTCTGTGCGTCGTCTCCGTTCACCCCTAGCATGTTGGCTTGGAGAGCCGGAAGCCTCTGATGCGGTCGTTGATTTTTGGTCGCGGTTAGTCATTCGATCGTGATTCGGTGGCTTGCACCCAACCAAACCCCTCAGCAGTGAAGGTATCTCGCGACTCCGCATTGCAGATTTGCTCAAACAGTCGGCTGGCAGTCTGCCCGTTCTCTGAATTGGGGGATACCGCATAGGGTTGCACGGCAATACTACACTCCAACCCCTGTATCCGAACGGCATCAAGGACATCACCTGATCCAGCAGTGTTGCTCAGATAGACCACCGCTGCATCAAGCGAACCTGATTTCATTTGATTCACTAACATATCCCCGGTTGGGCTCTGCACCGTCACATTCTCCATGACTTCCTGTTGCACTCCACCTTCTCGAAAAGTGTTCTGAGTCAACCATCCCATCGCACATTGTTTTTCATGTCCAATTCCCACCCGAAGACCCTCCTTGGTGAGATCACGAAGAGAGGCAATCTCATGCGGATTCCCTTTCTGAACTGCGATCACGAGCTCATTTTGCGATACATCGATTGGCTCCGGAAAAAGATTGGGGACCTGCTCCATGAACTCTTTGTCGCACGCAAAATATGCGTCCGGTACCTGACCTGACTTCATCTGAGCAACCAAGATCCCGCAGCCGTTGTAGACCGTATCGATGACGACTCCTTCACGTTCTTCAAAAGCTTTAATCGTATCCTCGATTGCGGGTCTCAACATGGATCCAGCAAAGAGTTTTAGCTGTGGGACATCGCTCCATGCATCACCGCCACTTACCCGAAATCCAAATTCTTCATAACGTTTCAAACCGCGATCCCTGGCTGACAAATACCTCGCAAAATGAAGGGCATCCATCCCTCGATCACTCGAGCGAATCACACCAACAGATATCTGTGAATTGCTCGGCTCCAACTCAGAGATCTCGATAAACTCCAAATCCGGATAGGTGTGCAAAACCGCATCGTAAACAATGGCCGCATCCGCTGCACCAACCACTACATCATTGGCTGCCTCATTGACGGTGGTGCGAAAAGCCGCTGTAGCGACTTTCAGTTTTTCCCACTGATTGGTTTTCTGCAGAATTCGTCGAGTGACTTTTCCAATTGCAGCAGCATCAGGGTCCGCTTGCACCAATCGTATCTCCTCTTTCAGGAGATCATCAAAATTTTGTATCGACAGAGGGTTCCCTTTTTTGACCGCGATCACACCCTTCATCTGAGCAATGGGTAATACTTCTTCGACGAGCTGCTTTTCTCGAGCCATTTCGAGAAAACTATCATCCGCAGGAAGATAGAGATCCCCCACC
>JAYYHM010000558.1:0-3652 GCA_036148415.1 Planctomycetota bacterium | reverse complement strand
TAAAGCATGCCATCAACCGCTCCTGTCAGTTACATCTCAACCATATCACCCAAGGTGGTGATCCGTTCGAGATGCTCGAAGCTCGCCCACTGGATTTTGGTCACTGGTCGGCACACCGCTTAGAGCCCCGAACCCAATTTGATCTGAGACATGGTGAGGCCGTCGCGATAGGCGTTGCGATTGACTGCATCTACTCTTCTCTGGTTTACGGATTCCCGAGGGAATCATCCCGAGCAGTTTGCCAATGCCTCGACAACCTTGGAATCGTTCTTTGGCACTCACAGATTGAACCCGTCAATGAATTACTCCAAGGACTCGAAGAGTTCCGTCAACACCTCGGTGGTCGGTTGACCGTCACCATGCTGCAGGATGTCGGGAAAGCCATTGATGTGCATGAGATTGACGAAACTCAAATGAGATCGGCAATTCAAATCCTGAAGCATTGGCGTGATGAGCTATAGCAGTGGAAGCTTTGGCAACATTACGGGCTCGGAGTTATCACGGGCTCGGAGCTCCAAGTGAATCCTAACCTAAGGCGACCCCATCTTAGGTCGCTTCAACTTCTAGCCTTGTGCAACATTAACGAAAACCTTCAGGGCAGATTTATCTTCTACCAGCAGTCGCATCATTTCTTGATAAGCGTCAAGGCCATCAACGGGATGCGTTAGGATTTTCTCAAGTACTTGGGGATACATCATTTCGCCGAGTGCTAAGTCTTTGATCCCCATTTCAAAATGACCACGGTTAGCATTCACGCTACCTAGCAGCAACTTATTACCCAGTACCCACTGCAAATTGATTTGATCCGAGGGCACTTGAATCTCCCGATCACCACCGGTGATACTCGTCCAAACAAGCACACCATTGAGACCGAGGTGCTCCATCGCTTCAAAAGCAAGTTGACTGCTGCCGGTCGCATCGATGATCAGGTCAGGCCGGCCTGTCTTGTTTACCAGTTCTTGCATTGGGGTTTCGGCAGTACTCACATAGGTCGCCTCGAGGCCGCTTACGATCTCGCTTTTTAAATTCGGTGCGGCTCCCCTAGCCAACGTGTAGACCTCTAACCCCCGCAATTTCAACGCGAGGGTCGCAAGTAGACCAATTTGTCCCGAGCCTAAAACATAAGCGACTTCGGGACGCCAAACTTTCATCCGAGTCTGAGCTTCATAGGCTTGATGCACCGCTTTCGCTGCACAGCTCATCGGCTCCATCAGAACATGGAGATTGCGGAGCCCTTCGGGAACGCGAACAATGTACTCTTCTTCGTCCACAAAATACTCGGTCATAAAACCGTGGCGAAGGTTAATTCCCCGCTCATAGTACTCCTCCTCGCTCGTCATATCGTTGGTTCCGATCAAGTCATAGATCGACCCACCTGGCCTGCGAACGGTGGCCGTGACGTAGTCGCCTGGTTTGACTCGTCGAACATTCGGTCCCACTTGCTCAATGACACCAAAACACTCATGGCCGATGACCAAATGCTTGTCTCCCTCTGGAGCGTTTCCGTACAGAGCTTCATTAATTTCTCGATCCGTCGCGTCTACACCCACTTTTAGCACACGAACCAATACGCCCTTCCCATCCGCAATCTCTTCCACCGATGGCTTCTTGATTTCCTCAAGGTGGACACTGTTGGGCGTTCCGGGAGTGACTGCAACCGCTTTCATGGCATTGATAACAAATGAGGAGCTCTAAGGAAAAAAGGGGAGACCGAGCGGACCCTCCACAAAGCTTAACAGCCGATTTCACTTCACATCAGGTCTGATTCCGCATCTCTACCGATCTCGCAAAGCCTACCCGCAAAAGGTTGCCCAACGGTTCAAGTAATAGAAACCGGAATAGTTCACGTAAAGCGGCAATCTGCGGTGACCATCCTCACCTCCACCCTGTGAATCTGCAGTTCCTCGTGTTTTTTCACAACACCCGTTGTCAAAATTCGTACACTACGTAAGAGTAATCCAGGCAGGTGCAAGCCCAGCCTCTACTGAAGCCCCCCTTGGGGTGGATTCCGCATCTGGGTAGCCTGTTCGGATCGCCGTCCGATTCTCAGACCTATCCCGAGACCTTGAACACCCCTGACCGGACCCCAAAAGCAAAAAGCCGTAGGGCAATCCAGCAGGATGGAGAATAGGATCCCCACTTACCCGATCGATCAATGACCTCTCATACCCACACTGAAGATCTTCGTTCCGTTGATCGCGAGCTGCTATCAGCAATGCGATTCGGCCGATGCATGGGTATTGGTGAATTGACGGAAGATTTGGGAGTCACGGCTACTGCAGTACGTCAGAGGATTGATCGTCTCCTGGAAAAGGGGCTCATCGAGCGAGAAAAGGTGGTTTCCGGCCGAGGTAGACCTACCTACTGTTATCGCCTCACCCATGCGGGTAATCAAAGAGCGGGTGCTGACACAGCCGATCTTGTCGATGCATTGTGGAACGAAGTCATCGCGATCGAGGATTCAGCACTTCGCGAACAGATACTCGCCGCGGTAGCCAAAAGGCTCGGAAGGCAACTGGCGCAAGAAGCCCTTGAGTGTTGCACCCAAGATCAACCTAAGCTCAGCTCCACCGTTGCAGACTGCTCTGCAGATGCGAGTGGACCTGAACAAGATATCGAATTGCTCCAGCAAAGGCTAAAACAACTGTCCCAATCGATGGTGAGCCGAAAAATACCGATCGAAGTTTCCATCGAAGGGGAATTGCCGGTTGTAGACATGGGGAGTTGTCCGTTCCCGACGTTAACCGATCTGTCGAGAGATCGATCGATGTGTCGCCTCGAGGAGCGGATGATCTCCGAAGCGGTAGGGCAGCCGATGAGATTGAGCAGTTGCAGATTAGACGGTGATTCCTGTTGCCAATTTTCGGCGATCGGAATCGTAGACCAGACGAATCCAACGTCCATCAGTGCACAGCCAATCCAATCAGCTGGCAACTGAAAGCATCACAAGAAAACAACAAGACCTTTATCACACGAACCTGATTCAACCATGAACCACACTCTGAAAATCGAAGATTTACACGTCACCGTCGGTGACAAGCCTATTTTGCGTGGTGTGAATCTCACGATTCAGCATGGGGAAACCCATGCATTAATGGGTCCTAACGGGAGTGGCAAAAGTACCCTTGGTCTCGCCATCATGGGACATCCAGGCTACGAAATCACTGGCGGCAAAATTTATCTGAACGATGAAGATGTCCTGGAGATGGAAGCTGACGAACGGGCACGAGCCGGAATTTTTCTTGCCTTTCAACGTCCGATGGCGATCCCTGGAGTCAAGATGGCTGACTTCCTTCGACATGCGACTACCAACATCCGTCGACCAGATCGTAAAGAAGGCGAGGAGCTAATTCCGATGCGAGAGTTTCGCAAGGAATTGAAGGACAAAATGGCCCATTTAAGGATGGATGTCGAATTCGCCCGACGCTACGTCAACGACGGATTTTCTGGCGGTGAAATGAAAAGAGCAGAGATTCTCCAATTGGCGATGCTCCAGCCAAAATTCGCGATCTTGGACGAGACCGATAGTGGGCTCGATGCTGATGCGGTCAGGCTTGCGAGCGAATCCATCGCTGAGATCGGTCATCAGAAAATGGGCCTCCTGATCATCACCCACCACGATAAGCTTCTCGAACATAACCCTCCACAATTC
>JAYYHM010000557.1:0-6114 GCA_036148415.1 Planctomycetota bacterium | reverse complement strand
ATGGATTTGTGTGCGTCCGCGGCAGACCACAAAATCCAATCGATCGAACGATTCGAATACCCGTTCATCCACGTTCCACATCATGGCTGCAATGATGCCTGTTTTATCCTCAAGGCGTAGTAAAATATACTTCCCGCCTTGGCGGTTTACACGTAGTTGTTTATCGGCCACACGAAATGCCTGATCCACCGGGACGCCGTCGCACAGGTCCCTAACTGAAACTCGATCGTTTGACATTTTCACTTATCGGGTGAGGGCAGGGGAGTAAAACCTAGAATCCTCAAAGATGCATTGAACCCACCCCACATGGCAACCCCTGAAACCCAATATCTTTGTTTGTTTCTACTCTTTCTCGAGCACTTTCTTAAAAATTAAACGCTATGTTTCCGTAGTAGTTTCGCAAATCGATTAGGTAGCCCAATGCCCGCTGAGCCATCGACATTCGAATTTCTCGAACCTCCACAGTCCGAAGACGAGGTCGGCCGGCTGGGTCCCTACAGCGTCATCGCTCTGATTGGTGAGGGTGGCATGGGAGCGGTCTTTAAGGCGAGGGATAGTCGCCTGAAACGCGAAGTTGCTCTGAAGACCATGAGAAAGAAGTGGGCAAGCTCTGCGATTGGCAGAAAGAGATTTGTCGAGGAAGCACGAGCCATGGCGGCTGTGCAACACGATAATGTAGCTACCATCTTCGAGGTTGGGATTTACGAAGGAACTCCTTTCCTCGCAATGGAAATGCTCCAAGGTAAACCGCTTAATCAATTGATTAAAGAGAAATACCGCTTCACCATTGATGAAGTCTTCCGACTTGCAGATGAAGTTGCTGCTGGATTATCTGCGGCGCACGAAAGAAAAATCATTCATCGCGATATCAAACCAGCTAATATTTGGATTGAATCCTCTTCCGGTCGTGCAAAAATTCTTGATTTTGGCCTAGCGATTGCTGGAGGTGATTTTGACCGCTTTACACATCGTGGTTCTGTTTTAGGTAGCCCAGCATACCTCTCACCAGAACAATCCCGGGGTGAATCTTTAGATGACAGAAGTGATTTATACAGCCTAGGTATTGTGCTTTATCAAGTTTGTGCAGGGGTTCCTCCGCTGCTCTGTAAAAAGATACCTGATCAGCTGATAGCAAACATCTGTGGACAACCGGATCCATTAGTGGAATTGCAACCGGATCTTCCTGAGCCCCTCTGTCAACTCGTACACCAACTTCTTGAAAAGGAACCACGAAACCGACCAAATTCGGCGATTGCATTGCGGGAGCGGATTCGTGATACCAAGAATCAATGCAACACACTGCAAAATGCAGCATTGCAAATTGTCACCAACAACCCTCCCCAATCCAATGAATCAGAGCAGCAAGAAAAGGGACCTGAAGAAACTACACCCAAAGAGAAGTTAAAATCGACCAAGAAAAACTATAGATACTATTCGGCCTCCGCATTTGTTTTGGCTTGTATTGTATTGCTGATATTTTGGAACGGTAAGGAAAACCGCGTAGCTAACACCCCTGTAAAACAACGCGACACAATCAAATCGAGTCCGAAAGTCGTACGAATTACACCAAAAAAACTTAACCCACTTAAGATAAAAATATCATCCGAGGATCAACTTTCTTTTCCTATCCCAGGCGCCGCTTTATTCAAGTTGACTATCGAAAACACGGCGGAGAGTCCTTCTGCTGATCCTAGACGTGTCTACTTCGAACAAAAAGTCGTTGCTCAAGTAATGACCTTGCTGAATCCTGTAGACTCTAACGAAGTCCTACGACCGGCTTTCGCAATCAAGTTCTCTCCTAAGCGGCTACCGAGTCGTGGACGCACAATCGAGTTTGATATCCAGTTCTTAACCAATGATTTTTCCCCGGGGAACTATAATCTTTCCTTCGAGCTACAGACCCCCAGTGGGGAATCGATACAGAGGATTAATCAGATACTCACGTTGACAGAATAAAATCCATTCCGTCAACTCCTGCGAACACATAAGAAAACGATCAGCTCACGTTATTGAATGTGAAAAAAGAAGCATGACTAATAGTGCCGTCATTAAGCTCAATCGCTCCGAATATCGATGGATCTCAGCGGAGAGCCCAGCGAGTTTTGCGTTACGCTACGCATGTACCATGCATAAGTTCCTAAACGCTACCTTCTCCAGTGATGACACCAGTAGACATATTTTGCAAAGCTCCATAGAAACCCTGATCAATGAGGGATACGGGGATACAGAACATCAACTATTGCGGGACTACTTGATTGATCGTATCGCCCAGCATGCGAAGATTTTTCACAATAGAAAGGCGTCAGATGAGTCTAGAAGCCCGATTATTCTCGAGAAACTGGCGGAGCTTAACCCAGAATCAATAGCGTGGATGCGGAACTGGAGGGACGGTCTCTTGGAAAGATCTTGGCGTTCAATTGAGAGAATGCAACATAACAATCCTGAATCACCAATCTATTCTGTTCTCCGAGCATCCTCAGCTCAACCCTCAGCAGATCCCTCCATGCTCAGCGTTCAAGTCGCGGCGTCGGATGCATTGACGCTCACAGAAGATCAAATAGAAGACCTACTGGCGCAGGCGAAGACAATCTTTGCACAGATCCTTGCTGACGAAATCAGCGAAACCATCGCGGATCATTCTCGCGAATCCATGCTCCAAGAGATTCAACTTCTTGGGCTCAACCGAGCATTCGTAGGCATCAAGACTGAGTAAAACTGATGGCTTCCAGCAACTCTTAGCACGAGACCAAATTTTGACAAACGTTGTGAAGTAGGATGCAGCCGCCTAGACCTCCGTCATTCTACACCAATCCACCACAAACCTGACATTTCAGCAAATTCAACTAGTTCTTAGATCTCGCTTGAAAGTCGATTCAAACGTTGCGAAAATAAAAATCCCTCGGTTTTTACGATGCGGTAGTTATTCCTTTGATAACATGCCGCGGTAATATCGCCCTCAACCCCTGATCTATCGTCCTATGATCCGATTGATTGTCTGCATCGTTTTATTCGCCTGCACTTCAATTTATGGAGTCGCATTTGCTGCTCTTGACCAAGAACCTTCCACTGACGAAACCAGTCAACCAGGAACTGAAGCAGCGGTAAGCGAATCTAACCAGTCCCCTTCACCCCTAAACACGGACGGAAACCTACTCGACGCACAGCGTGATATCGTTCCGATTCTTCGTGATAACTGCTTGGCGTGCCACGGCCCTGATGACGCCAAAAATGACTTTAGAGTTGATGATCACGATAGCATGATGGACTACATCGAATCGGGGGACGTCGAATCAAGTTCACTTTTCGTGGATTATTTGACAACCGATGATCCGGACTACCTTATGCCTCCGCCATCAAAAGGTGGCCCACTTACTACCACGGAACTAGCTCTGATTCGAGTATGGATCGAGGAGGGTGCCGTTTGGCCGGAAAACTTAACATTTACTGACATCAGCGATACAACCGAGACAGAAAGAAATAAAAAAGAGCAGGCTTTGCCGAAGGATCTGCAGACACGACTCTGGATGGCTCAAGGTTTTTTACACCCAGCAACGGTCCACTTTCCAATCGCACTACTCACCGTTGGCGGTTTTTTTGTTGTTTTAGGATGGAAATGGCCCAAAGTTGGCACCCAAATCCCCCTGGCTGCACTTTGGCTTGGTTCACTCTCGGCAATCGTTTCAACGGCGATGGGATGGGCATTTGCACCAGAGCAAGGCTACGGCAGCAACTGGACGTTTCTGGATTTTGACCGGGAGGTGGATGCGCACCGCTGGAGTGCGGTCATCGTCTCAGTAGCCACCACTTTCTTCTCCATCGTTGCACTCCTAGCAATCATGCTCAAGAGTGAACGTCTAACCAATATTTGGAAAATTGGACTCTTGCTCTCGGCTGGCATGGTCGGTGCAGTAGGCCACCAAGGTGGTGAGATGACCTACGGAAAGGATTTTTATCCGCGTGCAATCCGGATTCTCCTTGGACAACCTGAGAACGAAGCATCCATACAAGAGGAATCGAAGATATCAGAAGAAAATAGCAAAGAAATTGAACTCATCACTCGGTAGGAGTGAGCGGCGCCTGCAGTACACGGTCCCAGCGAGATTGTTGTGTGTAGAAGACGATAGCTATTTCACCTTCTGGGGCCAATCAAGCCGAAAATGCTCCATAGGCTTTGGAGAAATATCTTCTGGTCCAGCGGGAATGATTGTGCCCGTCACAAGACACCGAGTGATAATCAACTCGTGACATTCCCTTTTCCCTCTCAATAGAAAATCTCCTACCTTCGGTTTTAGCAGTGAACCTAAATACTCAAGATTCTCAATTCGATGTCATTCGTAATCAGGCGAACGAAAGCATCTATATGAATAGAGAGTTGAGCTGGCTTGAATTTAACGAACGCGTATTGCAACAAGCATATGACAGTTCCTTGCCACTTTTAGAACGCGCGAAGTTTCTTGCGATTGCAAGCTCGAATCTTGATGAGTTTATGATGGTTCGAGCCGGAAGCCTAAAGCTACAATATGAGCGGAATCCGTTTTTGCGAGATCCGGCGGGATTAACCGTCGAAGAGCAACTCCAAAGTGTGTCGCAAGCTTGCAAGAAGCACATCGAGCGCCAATGCTTTCTTTACAATTCGGATTTAGAAACTGCTCTTGCTCAAGCAGGAATACGAAGATTGGACATAGCCCATTGCGGACACTCAGAACTGCGGACGGTTGAGCAGAAACTGGATGAGATCGAAGCAATCATATCACCCCAAACCATTTCTCAGTCTAATCAGTTCCCGTTGTTGCAGGGACTCAGCCTACACCTTTGCGTTCGATTGAAGCCGAATCTTGAATTAGATTGTGAAACAAAACCTTCTCTAGAATCAGTGGATGAAATCGCTGATGATTTTTCGATCATACCACTGGGAAAGTCTTTATCGCGTGTGATTTCACTACCCTCGGATACTGGACATACCTATCTATTGCTCGAGGATTTAATTACCACATATATTTCGCGATTCTTCCCCGGTCGTGAGGTACTTGAATGTAGCATCTTTCGCATTACTAGAAATGCTGACGTAGAGCTGAGAGAGGATTCCGCACCTGATCTAATGGTCGGGATGGAAGAAGTACTTGAAAGCCGGAATCGCTCACGAGTGATCAGATTGGAATACCAGCATGACACAAGTGAAAAAACACTTGACTTGCTCACCCAGAAAATGGAAATCGAAGCTCGCGACTTGTATCCCATTCAAGGACCCCTGGACTTAACGCATCTGTTTGCTATCCACGGACTCCGAGGATTTGATTCACTGCGAGATACGCCGTGGCCAGCACAGAAAACCCCAAATCTTGATCCTACAAAATCAATATTCTCTAATATTTCGGAACGCGACTTTTTATTATCGCATCCTTATGAGAGCTTTGATCCTGTCGTAAGGATGATTGAAGAGGCAGCCTCCGATGAACAGGTTTTGGCAATCAAGCAGGTTCTTTATCGAACGAGTCGACAGAGTCCTATCGTTACGGCTCTAAAAAAAGCTGCTCAAAATGGAAAATATGTATCCGTAGTCGTTGAATTAAAAGCACGATTTGATGAGGCAAGAAACATCGAATGGGCCCGAGAGATGGAACGCACTGGTGTGCAGGTGATCTATGGAATCCGTGGTCTCAAAACACATGCCAAAGTCTGTATCATCGTCAGAAAGGAGTCCCACGGGATCACTCGGTACATGCACTTTGGCACCGGCAACTATAATGAAGCCACAGCTAGCCTGTATGGGGACATCTCGTTACTGACCTGCAATGAAGAACTAGGATCCGAAGCGACCTCCTTCTTTAACGCCATTGCGGGTGCAAGTCAACTTACCCATCTCCAGCAGATTGCTGCTGCACCTGATTCTCTTCGACCAAGGTTACTCGGATTGATCGAACAGGAAAGGCTACGATGCAAACAAGGGCAGAAAGGTGAAATCGTCGCAAAGCTGAATGCCTTGGTGGACCCAACCATCATTGAAGCGTTGTACGCCGCCAGCCAAGCTGGTGTGAGAGTTCAACTCAACATCAGAGGTGTCTGCTGCCTCCGTCCAGGGGTAAAGGGGCTGAGTGAGAATATCACTGTCGTTTC
>JAYYHM010000556.1:0-2999 GCA_036148415.1 Planctomycetota bacterium | reverse complement strand
CCGTTGATGTGGACAAAATCGCTTTTAAGCAGTTCACCAAGCCGACCGCTGTCTGAGGATCGAAGCAGGTATGCGAAGGAATGATAAACTTCCTGTCGAGCAGCAGCGCGAGTGTTCTCATCAAATTCACGGTGCCGCTTTGCGTCAAATTGAAAAAAATCGAGACGTTCCATGTCGAGCCATTGATGCACAAATCCTGAGATGAACTCATCTGAACGTGGGTCAGCAATCAGCCGGTCGACCTGCTCGCGGAGAACCTCTGGTTGTTGTAGTTCACCACTTTTCGCAATCTGTAATAATTCTTGATCCGGTCCAGTGCTCCAAAGGAAGTAGGATAAACGCACGGCGAGTTCTTGATCGTTGAGTGTGCGTTTCTTCGACTCCCACCCGGGTTCGTTGAGGTATAGGAAACCGGGTGAAGCCAAAATAATGCTCAGCGGTGTACGGATCGCTATTTCAAACGAATCTCCGGCGCCCCGCCGTGCTTCGAAGATTGCGATCAGTTTGTCAATAAAAAGTCCATCCGGTTCGGCGATTCGAAAAGAAGCTCTGGAGAATTCGAGCAGAATTTTTCGGGCACGCGCAGACTCGGATTCCCCTCGTGTTTTACGATGTGCTTCCCAGATTCTTTGAAAGGGTGCGACTGGGCCTGTTTCTTGAAGTGGACCCTCGAGTTCAATCCAGTCAATCCAGACTGCAGGCGGTGTTCCATATCCGTTGGATTTTTTATCTCGATTGTAGGCGTCGCGAAGACTCTTTCCATTTGTGGGTTGTCGCTCTTGGATTCCGAATTCTTTTTGTGTTCCCTTGCTGACCTCAAGTAGCGTTTCGATGATCTCGGGTTGATCAATAGTTCCAGTTACTTGATGGCTACTGATCGGTAAGCTGGCAAATCCCGCAGGGACCTGATTCACTCTCTGTGGGTGACCAATTTGAATAAAATGACGATAGGATGGAGAGTCCTCTACGGAACCCGCTCTGATTCTCATCCGGTAGGTTCCCGGGGGCATATCCTTTGGCTTTGGAGTCACGTCAATCCTTTGAATTCCCCAAGTTAATTTGAGATAAGTACCGCGATCACTATGCGGAAGTTCAGAATAATGTTTGATGTAGGAGTGTTTCCGAGAGTATCCACCTTGAAACGAAAAGGTGGCGTCGTTGTCGTCTTTGAAGCCAAATGATCTTGGATCTGGAATCCCTTTCAATCGACTCGCGTGGCGATAGAAAAGGAACGCGGAAGCGGAAGGCCAGGCCTTCAGATCCAGATTCGGATTTTCCTGCAGAATTGCGGCCACGATTTCTTTGTTTTCCGGAGCTTCCGCTGCCCTGTCTACGCCCGATTTCCAAGCCATGAAACGCTCGTTGGTTTCTTCCAATTGCTGAAGTGCTGCCAAGCTACGGACGTTCACGGTAGTCTCCGGTTCCACCCGGAAAACCTTGGGACCCATTTTCTGAGCCGCGAGTCTCTCAAGAGATTCGTCAATCGCTTGCCTGCCCAACTCGAGATACTGTTCAAACTGGTCGCTCGAAATGAATTGAGAGGATCCTACAGTATCAAAGGTTCCAGAACCTCCATCGGCAGGTAGCGCATCCACATTGATTTTCGCTCCGGTCAACTGCTCAATGGTGTTCCGGTATTCACGTCGGTTGAGCCGACGCATCGTGATTTTTCCACCGGCATCGGACAACCTTTTTCGTGCATCGACCATTGTTTTCGACAGTGCTTCAAGAAGATCAGTCTTCTCCACTTTGCTAGGTTGGTTCGAATCCTCTGGCGGCATCTCACCCGAATTAAGAACATTCAGTACTTTCTGCCAGCTCTCTGCATGCTCGAGGTTTGTAATCTTTAGGGGTAGCGTCTCCAGGTCTAAGCTTCCTTCCCGTGTTTGCGAGTCATGACACTCGAGGCAATAGGTCTCAAAAAAGGCTCTGTGGTTTTCTGATAGGGAGACCTCCGCCGATTCCGATCCTGTTGCGGATAGGATGGTCAGCTTAAGTGACACAAGGAAGAGGACGAACGGGTTGCATACCCAGTTGCGTGTTGTGATTGATTGCATGATCTATTCACCTCTTGCTAAACGCTGGGTGATCCACGATGGCATGTATTGCAGCACGTAGTGAGAACTCCTCTTCCGATATCGAATCAAAAACATCATTCACATAGGGACGATCTACCACTGTGACCTCACGACCGTGAGCATAGCTAATCAGTTTCTCGATCAATCCTTTGATGATTTTCTCTTTGTCTTCAATTAGGGCATTTTTGAGAGAGACCATGTCACTGACTTCGCGCCCATTGGGGAGAGTCATGTTGGCCTCAATGGGTGCTTTTGTGAATTTTATCTTTTTGGTAAAGACGGTCTCATCATCCTCTGCAACCAGTTCTTCGACATGGCGATATTCATTCCGCTTTCGTCCCACCGGATCGTAATATTCAAGTGCGAAACCGAGTGGATCAATTTTGGAATGACAGCGCGAGCAACTTTCAAGCTCTTGATGTTTGAGAATGGCTTCGCGAACGGTCGTCGTGCCCCGAGTATCTGGCTCGTTAATGAGGATATCTGCGGGCGGGTTGATTTTCATGTTATATAGATTCTTCAGGATCCATGAGCCGCGATGGATCGGTGAGGTTGCGAAGTCGGTGGAAGTGAGTTTTAGAAATCCTGC
Source organism: Planctomycetota bacterium (assembly GCA_036148415.1). Classification (GTDB taxonomy): domain Bacteria; phylum Planctomycetota; class Planctomycetia; order Pirellulales; family Pirellulaceae; genus Rubripirellula. The sequence goes on along the minus strand of JAYYHM010000556.1, from coordinate 332 downwards.
CTGAGCTACTAGCCCACCTCTTTCACTGTCAGCAGGCAATTCAACTGGCACAAATTTGTCACCTTCCACTGGAGGTAGACCGTAGAAACGGGCTAGTCGATCATTTGCCATCACAAAATCTGAATCGATGAAAAGTTCCATGCTGAGCCCGTTCTCAAGCATATAGCGAAACAATTCTCGGCCTTCACGGCTCATTGAATCCACTGTCATGCGTCGAACGTTTTTGAAGACACGAACGTCGGGTCCAAAATCACTGACTTTATCGCGTTGTAGCCACTGTCGTGTGAAATCGTCGATAAAGCGATCTGTTTTGGGGTCCTTGAGCATCCTTT
>JAYYHM010000555.1:0-3667 GCA_036148415.1 Planctomycetota bacterium | reverse complement strand
CCTTCACACTGAGCAAGAGTGGGTCGAGGGGATGCAGTTTGATCGCGGTTACCTATCGCCATACTTTGTCACCGACCCTGCTTCGATGGAAGCTGTTCTTGAAGATGCCTACGTGCTCGTCTTCGAGAAGAAAATCAGCAACATCAAAGATATGGTGCCACTTCTTGAAAAAGTTGTGCAGCAAGGCAAGCCTCTCCTGATCATCGCTGAGGATGTAGATGGCGAAGCTCTCGCTACCTTGGTGATCAACCGACTTCGTGGGACGTTCACGGTCGCTGCCGTCAAGGCTCCCGGTTACGGTGATCGTCGAAAAGCGATGATGGAAGATATTGCTATTTTGACCGGCGGTAGCGCGATCTTCGAAGCACTCGGCGTCAAGCTGGAAAGTGTTGACCTCCCACAGCTGGGCCGGGCAAAGAAAATCATCATTGATAAAGACAACACCACAATCATCGAGGGTGCTGGTAAGACGAGCGACATCAAAGCTCGTATCGATCAGATCCGACGTGAGATTGAAAACAGCACCAGCGACTACGATCGCGAGAAGCTCGAAGAGCGTCTCGCGAAATTGGCTGGCGGTGTAGCCAAGGTCAATGTTGGAGCGGCGACCGAAAGTGAGATGAAAGAGAAGAAGGCTCGTGTTGAGGATGCCCTTCATGCGACTCGCGCGGCTGTCGAAGAAGGTATTCTACCCGGCGGCGGAGTTGCTCTTTTACGAGCTTCTTCTTCAGTCAAGCCATGTGACGAACTCTCCGACGATCAGCTAGTAGGTTACAACATCGTGCTACGTGCTTGTCGAGCACCTCTGACCATGATCTCTGAAAACGCAGGTCAAGATGGAGGCATTGTTTGCGAGAAGGTCACAGGCATGAAGGGTAACGGCGGTTACAACGCCCTGACCGACACCTACGAAGATCTGGTTAAAGCAGGTGTGATCGACCCAACGAAGGTGACTCGAACCGCTCTAAGCAATGCAGCGAGTGTCGCGACACTGCTTCTGACCAGTGATGCTCTCGTTGCTGAAAAGCCAAAAGAAGGCAAAAAAGCCGGAACCGGCGGCGATCATGACATGTATTAATCGTCTCTAAGCGAATAAGCAAGAAAAGCGACCGGAGAAATTTCCGGTCGCTTTTTTTGTGTGTCATGACAAGATCATGAGAAGCTGCAAGATTAGAGAGCTTTACATCTTGGCTCTGCGGCGAAATCAGCTGGGGGCGATTAGAAGGAGTCTGGCAACGTTGATGTAGATCACAATGCCTAAAATGTCGACGATTCCCGCCACAAATGGGTTACTCATCATGGCGGGGTCTAGTCCGAGTCTCTTAAAGATCATCGGCAGAGCGCCTCCGCAAACGCATCCAACAAAAATAACAAGGATGAGCGTCAGGGGGATAACTAAAGCATCAGCGGGAGATGGGGCAATAAAAAAAGCAACTGTGTAACCGATCAAAGCCAGAAAGCATCCCAGTGTGAGGGCCACGATTACCTCGCGCCGCATTACTCTGGGCCAGTCCAGAAATTCAACGTCACCGCTGGTCATCGCGGTAATCACAAGCGTAGCACTTTGGCTGCCAGAGTTCCCTCCAGCACTAATGATCAACGGAATGAACCAGACCAGCCATTCGTATTGCGCTAATTCCTGATCGTAATGAAAGAGCGCAAAAGCTGTGAGTAGAGCTGCGAAGAAAAGAATCGTGAGCCAGATTCCCCTCTTCCATGAGAGCATCATGAGCCCAACGTCCAGAAATGAATCTTCCAACGGCGCGACCGCTGCAATTCGTTGAGCATCTTCTTCGAGTTCTTCACGTACCACATCGATCACGTCATCATGTGTGATGATTCCTGCTAGGTGCCGAGCATCATCCACAACAGGTATAGCTAGAAGGTTATACTTCTCGACCTTATGGGCAACCTCTTCTTGATGTTCAGCGACGGATGCTGCAATCACATCCGAAACCATCATCTCAGCCAGCGTTCTGCTGGGCTTATTGAGGGAAGAGACGAGCTGCCGTGTGGAAACCACTCCGAGTAACAGTTGATTCTCATCAACGACGTAGAGGTAATAAATCGTCTCTACATCACTCGCCTGTCTCCCTAATTCTTCGAGTGCTTCTCGTGCAGTCAGATCGGACCGCAGCATAGCAACCTCGGTGGTCATCAACGCTCCAGCCGTTCCCTCTGGATAGGCTCCAAGACGCTGAATATCTCTACGTGCATCGACCGGTAATAGATTGAGAATTTCGGCTACCCGTTCCTCGGGTAGACTCTGCATCAAGTCAACACGATCATCAGCCGGGATTTCATCGACTAACGTGGCAACTTGGGTTGAAGATTCCTGCTCAAGCATGGCCACTTGCCGAATCTCCGGAAAGTAGCCGAAGATTTCCGCCCTGCGTTCCGGAGATGCGTATTGAAGCACTCGCCAAACGTCATGGTCATTGAGGCCTTCCATGAATTCAGCTGTGCGTCCGGCGTTCAAGGCGACGCAAAACTCTTCGAGTTCTGACCGATCATCATTGGCCAACATCTCTCGCAGTTCGGGCAGAAACAATGTGTTGACCATTGGATTGCTCAGCAAAATTGGTGAAAGGGACGCTTGCTGCCTCCCTTTGATCTTGTACTGCGAGAGTTTAACTCGATTTGATCTAATTGCTCACACGCTCGACATAATCACCGGTACGTGAGTCGATTTTGATTACGTTACCTTCTTTGATGAAACCTGGCACGATGAATTCAGCTCCTGTTTCCACTTTTTCAGGTTTTGTCACATTGGTTGCGGTATCTCCCTTGGTGCCCGGAGCACACTCAATGACTTCCAGTTCAACTTGGTTGGGAGCTTCGACGATAATTGGATTGCCATTGTAGATGGTCATGGAGCAAACCATTCCATCCTTCAGGTATTTCCAGATATCACCGGCAATCGCATTGGCAACTTCATATTGCTCGAAGGTTTGCTGATGCATAAAGACATAGTCCTCACCTTGGCGATAAAGGAAGGAGACATCGGTATTCTCCACGTCAGCTGATTCAAGTGAATCGCCGCCCTTGTAGGTTCGATCGAGAGTCGTTCCTCGTACCAAGTTCTTCAGTTTACACTTGTAGAGCGCGTTTCCCTTTCCGGGTTTAACGAATTGCATATCCGTCATCAAATAGGGTTCACCGTCAATTTGGACTTTGAGTCCTTTACGGAAGTCGCTTGTGTTATAAGTAGCCATATAGGGATGGCTCCGTTTTGAGGGTCTAGCTGTGAAATATTCAAAAAAATCGATGGTCAACTTGAATGACGCAATGCCACACTACTAATCGATCGGACGAGATTTTAACGACAAGTGCAGAGTTTGTCCCGCCCGCTTTGGATGGGTTTGACGAGGAAAATGCAGGAACTCCGGTGAATTGGCGGGTTGCAATGAAACGCGCGATTCGATCGAGCAAAGAATTGCGTCAGGTGTTGAATTTGCGCGAGGAATCCCCGGAAAACGGTGTGAACCATGCTCATTCGGACGCGGGGATTACCGCCGAAACTGATTTTCCCACCTTTGTTCCTCTGGAGTACCTCTCGAGGATCCGGCAAGGGGATGTCAATGACCCACTGCTGCGTCAGGTATTACCCGTTGAAGCAGAGGATTCCAGTGTGACTGGATTTTCTTCTGACCCCGTTGGTGATTTG
>JAYYHM010000554.1:0-6348 GCA_036148415.1 Planctomycetota bacterium | reverse complement strand
TCCTTCTGCCCAAAAACGTGTTTGATGCAGCCAGAAACTATCATCCAGTCCAGAGAGTCCACCGTCGGTGCCGGGACGAATATTGTCTTCGTTATGATACCTTGCGCGATAGCTACCACCGATATCCAGCCAGCCCTCGTCCCCGAAAGGGATCGTCTTGAACGGCTTTGATCGAAGCCATCTCTGCTTGGCGACCGGTTGCGTGCCTGTCGTCTCCGCTGCCTTGTGGATGTTTGCAACACCATCCGCAGCGTTATCGGCGACTACCGTTTCAGCAGAGCCATTCTCAATGATCGGCTCTTCAAAGCCAGTGGCTCGTAACCCACTGACCAGAAACACCACTAAACACAGCATCCCTGCGAATCTTGAATACACGATCAATGCTTCCCAAAGAATCGCCCCGAAAAACAACACACGCTAAAATTGGTCGTGTCGACTGTCAGCGTGCAGAAACAAAGGAAATTATCGCCCGAGCAGGGAAAAAACCCGGAATCATCAACATCATCTAACGCGATCCGGGGGGGAAAATCAGAAAACCAAGCTTGCCGATCGTGCCTCAAGAACTTTTTTCAGATTGACTTCGCCTGATGTGAGACCGTTTGACGCTTTGAAAGGTGTTGGCCTTGGTAGTCGTTACTCGGCCGACTCAATAAAACACTTTTTCAAAGGTCAAAAAGATGAAAAACCTCCTTCAATTCGCTTTCGCAGCAGTAATCGTTCTAAGCCTTCAGGCAACCGACTCCTCGGCAGCAGATCGTTACGCATCGGATCGGCAACGGGTCTCCCATCTGAGTCGAACTTCCAATTCCCGTGGTTCCGCTTTTTTCAAAATCACAGTCACGGTGGAGGATGGAGGGCTGGACGGAAATGTGCTCCGCCGAGACACGCCGACGACGTTGGAACGTCCAGTATTCGGACCGCACATCCTCACTTTCATGACGGACGAAGATCGCGCCGAACTGGAGTTCCTGATGTGGCTTGGCGTTGACCTCTCCCCAGATCGTGAAGGTTATCTCGATCAAGGCATTGGCTCGAGACCGTTACGCTAGGAGGGCGGTGGTTGGAATGACCGGTAAATCTCGAAACTGCTTTGGGAGATGCAGCGCTTGAGCGTCCATTAACGCAGGATAGAATAGGGGAATAGAAGGATGGGCCTGAAGCTGATCCCACACCGATTCCCCCGCTTTACCACCTAAGCAGATGGCAACTCAATCCGCAGCAGGCTTTCTTTTGGTGGGGATAGGTGGGGGAAGTGCAAGCGGCAAGTCGACCTTGGCCCGCGAGTTAATTTCTCTCGGCCAGGGTGATGTGGTCGTTCTGGAAATCGATCGATTCTATCATTGCCTTGGTGATCGAAGTGATAAGCATTTGGCCAACTTTGATGAGCCGGCCGCCTTGGATTTTGAACTCCTTATCTCGGTCCTGGAGCAACTGAAGAGCGACGGAACCACTCTTGTCCCGAAGTATGACTTTACAACGCATACCCGTGCCGGCTTCGAACGTTTCGACGCTACAGGCGTCGTGATCGTTGAGGGCATTCTTGCGCTCCATAACGCGAGACTGCTGCGAGAGTTTGATCAGTCGATTTTTGTGGATGCCCCCGCTTCCATCCGTTTCAAAAGGCGGGAGCAACGGGATATCGCAGAGAGAGGTCGGAGCGCTAAGTCCGTCAAGCGACAATGGGAAGAGACGGTACAACCCATGCACTCGATGTATGTCGAAAGCTCAAAAGAGATTGCCGATCTTGTGATCGACGGTACGGGCGATCTCGTCGTAGCCGCTTGCGAGCTACTAGCCAGTTGGAAAGTCCCGCCGTGACAACTCGAACAAGAACTAGACGGCAAGTTCGCACATGACGGTTCGTGCGGCGTCGGTTTTTTCCAGTCTCAATGGGCTACGCATTGTTCGCATTCTGAAAGAAATTTCATTGAGCTTGTGGTAGAACCTGTTTTTTCCCCGAAGGCCTAAATCCAGACGCCGAAGCAGTAGATAAAATCCTTTCAAGAGACTACAAAACCCACCAGCGAGGCCCGCTGAGGTTGCCCATTTAATCCACCTAAGTTTGGATATGTCGGACCATGAAATTCAAACCTGACTATGAATCTCTGTTGGATAGGCACTTCTCTGATCTTCTTTGCGATGAACGGCTGTCAGTTCCCGGCTTGGTAGTTTTTGCGAGACGCGGAAACGAAACGTATCACAAGGCTTTTGGTGCAAGCGATCTGGCAACCAACAAGCCCATGACCTGCGACGCGATGTTTCGAATGTTCAGTATGACCAAAGTGCTGACGAGTTTCGTCGCATTAAGGCTGTACGAGGAGGGGCTTTTCGACTTTGAAGATGAGGTTGGCCAGTACATTCCTTCATTCAATCGCGACTGGGAGGTCGTCGTTGACTCTGACGATGGACCTGAATCGCTTGAATACTCCAGCTTCTTAACCGGAGATAAGCTCGACCTGAAATTCAAGCGGAGACCGAGCAGAGAAAAAATGCGAATCAAGCACTTGATGAGTGAATCCACCGGCATTGAGTATGACCTTTTTGGAGAATACGACCACTTCTTGGGTGGAGGCCTCTGTGATCGAAAATCAGGGCTGATCGCCAACTGTCTTCGGCAGAAAGTTCACCCAGATGTTTATCGAAGCACAAATATTCTCGGTGTAGATTTAACCTTGGAGCAATTTGTCAACACCATCGGCGAGGCAGGCATTCTCACCTGTGAACCGGGGGAGTTTTCTTATGGTCATGGTGCGACCGTGCTCAGCCGCGTGATTGAGGTGCTGTATGAAAACTCTCGGGGAAAGTTGCTGAAGTTCTCTGAAATCATGTCTGAACTTCTCTTTGACCCACTTGAAATGAAGGATGCTGCTTTCTTCCTTGGAGACGGCGATCCCAGAATCGATCGGATTCCGACACTTTATGGTGCCAAGCTTACCGCTGAGGGCACAAAGACCGTAGTCGTCGAAGAGCAGGATGGTTATCCGGAAGGCCCATTTCGGATAACGAATCAGACAGCCCACTACCAAGGGCCAAGGAGCTACGAGACGGGGGACACAGGATCCATCATGACAGCCTCCGACTACTCGAAATTTTATGACATGCTTCTACGAGGCGGGATCACGGAAAGCGGACAGCGACTTCTCAGTCCGCAGGGAGTGCGCACATTATGCAAAGGGCGTTTCCGAGATCTAAGACTGGATACCCCTTTGGCAAAAGCGTTTGGAGTGGCTGGCGAACACAGTCCTTTCCCCAAGTCGTTTCATTTCGGCTGGGCGACCTCCCACTTGGATCAAAATTCACTCAGCGATTATCAAGTCAGCAACCATCAGGACATGAGTCACTGGGGTGGCTATGCGTTAACACAAGGCTTCTTTTATCCCAATGAAAAGGCTTACATGATCATCTGCCCACAACTGATGGTCACGACACCCGGCGCGTTTGCCTTTGGGCAAGCTTTGATTCGAGATGCATCCATGGCACAGTTTCATAACTCTTGGGCTTAGGTCCCTTGTCAAACCGTAACACCCTCTTGTGTCACGTCTTCTCGGATCCCAAAGAATCCTTCAAACGAAAGCAGCACGCCAACGACCGCTGCGCCGCCTCCACCTGAATTCAACGGGATTGGTAGCGCTGGTTGGCCTTACAGGTAATCGACGAAAGCGACCGGCTAATCTTAATTGGGAAATTGTGGGATCCGACATCGAAACAACACTCGTTAATCGGACCTGATATCAGACCCGCATCGATGAATGCAGCCCATGATCACTATCGCTTGGCTAGAGCTGATGACCTTCGTTCTGTCTGACCCTCTTGTCGGACCCTCTTGTCTGACCCTCTTGTCGGACCCACGCTGTCATCCGATTACCGCTCTGAAGCTTTGATAAGCTTTGGCTGTTCCCGCTTTTTCCAGGTCGCGATATCTTCCTGAAGCACTTTCACCGCCTTCATCAGCTGGCGATCTCTCCCATTGGGAATTTCTGTGGGTTTAGGCCAAACGATGAAATTCGGAACGGCTCCATTGAGTTCCATGTCCTCTCCTGTGCTCTTCAAATACCAGCCACGGAACGGAACACGAATCCGTCCTACGTCCATGACGCTCGCGGATCCGGTGCTGATCACCCCACCCGCAGTCGGAACACCGACAAGCCGACCTCGACCAAGATTCTTGATGGCGTGGCTAAAGATTTCGGCATTGCTGTAGCTATTCTGATTGCAGAGAACAACAATCGGCTTACTCCAAGTTGCGTAGACACGACGACTCTGCGGATACCCCGGACCACCTCCTCGGGGCACGGTGATCGAATGCTCTGGCTGGGTCAAAGCCGTCAATAAGTGATCGGTCGTCGAACCACCACCGTTGTCACGAACATCAATGATCAAACCATCTTTTCCGTAGCCAACATCGAACAGTTCTCTCTCGAATTCGAGGAAGCTCGACCAGTTCATTCCTTGGATATGTAAGTAACCAATCTTGTTATCCGCTTTAGCAACCATCTCGCGGTTATCGTCTTGCCATTTGTCGTAAAGCAAACTCCGAATCCGGCTATAGCTTGTCGGCCTAATCACGACCGTCCTCTCGCTTTCTTTTTTAGCTATCGGTTTCACAGTGAGTTCAATGTCACGGCTATAACGTCCGTTGAGAACCCGGGTCAGGTCCATCCCGGTTTTTACTTTGGTGCCATCTATTTTGAGAATGATTTCACCTACCGAAAGTAAGCTCCCCGTGTCCGCAGCAGGTCCGCCGGCAATCACATCCTTGATTTTCAGCCCCGGGCCCTTGAATTTTTCATCGAACCGAACACCTAAGTGAGCGGTGCTTACACTCCATTGCCCGGAACTGCTGGAACTCGCCCCCAGATTGGACGAGGGATAGAACCCTAGATGAGAACCATTGAGCTCTCCCAGCATCAGCGTCACCACCTGTCCGAATTCGCTCATATTGCGAGCCCGGATGGCAGCAGCTTGATATTTCATTCGAATTTGATCCCAATCGTGGTTACCGTAGTTCTCGTCGTAAAACGCATCTCTCATCACCATCCACGCCGCGTCAAAGCCAGCACGAAAACGCTCGGATCGACTTATGGTTTGATAGGCAGTAAAGGAGTAGCTCTTACTGGATCCTGACAATGGCTGGGCCGCAGGGACTCCATTAACGAGCCAAAGCATTCGATCGGGCGACTTCAACCAACCTTTAATACTTCCCGTACTGCTTGTGATTTTCTTCGGGGTGAGTTCATCGGGAAAGGAAACATACCAGGTGCCCGATTCGTTCTTGACACTGCCGGTGAAGATCAGCTTGGATCCATCGGGGGACCAGCCGAGAACTCTATCGAAACTATTGGCGTTACTTAAACGTTTCAGGCGACGGTGGATTAAATCAAAATCAATTTTGACCTCTGGTAGATTCAACGTTTTGGTTTTGGCGACTTCCTCTGGTTTCTTCGCCGCAGTCTTTTCCTCTGACTGTTTTTCCTCTGCGCCGTTCTTCTCGGGGTCGGAAACCTTCTTTTCAGCTGCTTTGGAATCGGACTTCTTCACCTCAGCTGACGATTCTGCTGGCTTATTTGCCGGCTCGGTTGGCTTGGTGGATGGCGTCGGCTTGCTACGAGATTTTTTCAGGGCTTCGAGTGTCTTCTTAAGACGTCTCTCCCTTGAGTCGATATCATTGTCTTCACGTGTTAGATACACATAGTAGATGTCAACTTCCTCTTCCGCGCGGCGACCATAGAAGGCAATTTTGCTACCGTCTGGAGACCACTTCGGCCCATACTCGTCATCTGGATGTCTTGAAATATTGACCGCTTCTGTCTTTTGATCGACCGGAGCAATCCAAATGTCACTATTGAAATTGTTGTCGGTTTCAGCATAAACAATCCATTTTCCGTCTGGAGAAATATCAAAACTTGGAGAGCTAAAAGAATCTATCAACGTTCGCGCCTCTCCGGACTCCATCTCCAGCACACGTAAATCCCCACGACCATGAGCAAACAAAAGTTCCCGCTCATTGGGGCTCAATCGAAGGTCAGACTCCTTCGCTGCATCATCGGTGATCTGTGTGAGTTTGAATTGCTCAGATTGCCACCAATAGAGTGATGGATTTTCACGTTCAACTTTCCAGATATCCGGCTGGCCATCTTTCCAACCGACAAAAACAATTGCGTTACCTTCGTCGATGAAGATGGGATCCGACTCAAACTCTGCGGTATCGGTAATGCGAACAGGTTCCTTCAGCTCCGTTTCCATCACCCAAAGGTCTCCCCCTGAAATCAATGCGATTTCCAAACCATCTTTACTGAAAGTAGCATCCGTCGCTGACGTTAAGGTTCGGCGGTAGATGTCAGACTGCTC
>JAYYHM010000553.1:0-4859 GCA_036148415.1 Planctomycetota bacterium | reverse complement strand
ATACGTTTATGTCTGCTTTAATAATGTGTTCTACCCATCGATCTGCTTCACCGACTAATCGACCCTTTGAATTATCGTAATGCCCGCCAAATCTTTTGTTGTCCTTAAAGATCGAAAGCAAGTTCGGGTAACCAAAAAACTCCCGAAAAAAACGCAGCTTTCGAATAGGTAAGTTTGTGATGCTGGCAGTGAGCTGTAATCCCTGTACCGCTTCATCAATCACATAGTATTGGTCGCGGCGATTAAGCATTCGTTCTATCTCTCTGCGGTAATCGTCTCGACTGTGAAGTCTCCCGTTTTCAGCGGCATCCTTTAGTTCCTGGTCAGGGCTGCTATCTGTTAATGCATACGAGATAGCGAAACTTGCTTCTCGAGGTGACATTCGTTTGCGACCAAAGGTATCGGCTTCGCCGGATCCAAATTCGCCCCGATAAACAAATTCCGATCGCAGGATTAAGGTTTGGATCAGTTGATGGATGGCATCCAATTTGGGCATCGAGGAAAAGTAACCCTCTGCCAGGGAAACATAAGATAGGGTCTCAGCTGGCGTTGGATTCCTTTCATAGATTTTCTGGAACAGCTCAGTGACAAGCGTGGCAATAATTTGACCTTTTAGAGTGTCATTCTCACTTCGTATTTTTTCAAACTGATCGCGCCAGTCTTTCAAGCAGCTTTCTATGATTGTGATGAAATGGTCGCCCGCTTTGCGATGCTGTTTTATGGTTTCAGTGATCTCCTGCATTTCTTTTGCATCACGGGGCTGGTAAGGTCGCTGTTTGTATTTTTGCGCGTACCGATGCGTTTCAATCTGTTGTCTAAATTCAGGCAAGTAATTTCGCAGAAAAGTTATTCTGGCTTCGATCTGGCGTCGCTCATCCCCGAAATTGAACCAGGAGCGTTCACAGTTCCGCAGAAGTTCTTGGTCTGACTGCGTATCCTCTCTCAGACGCTGCATGGTTTGAAATATGAGAATCAGCTCAGCCATACCTGGATTTGCGGCATGAAATGCGGCTTTCTTGACGCTAGCGTCAGAGTCGGGTTGTGGCTCGGGGAAAGGATAGGGTGTGAAGGTCGGCAATAACTCCTCGTGTGACTCTCCGTAAAGATCGATTAGGATTTTTTCAATATGCTGGTGGAGGAACTCCTCACGAGTCAGGAGTGTTTTTTCGTCAATCCATTCTTGATTCATGATTTCCGCGACAGCGGGAAGATAGCGACGATCACGTTTGACGAGGTAGGTCATATGACTCGCCATTGCTTTGGCATTTGCCATCATGGTCAATAGATGGCCTGCGTTGAGTGTCGCGTTGGCGTAGTAACGTACACCACTGCTAGGTGGGAGTAGGAACGGGTTGGTGATTGGGACGCGGCGATTGTTTTCCCCAATCACGAATTCTCGCTTCCCGTCAATCGTTTGGAACGGCCGGTGATTCAGAATCCGATTGATTTTCGCGTTGAAAATGTACTCACTGATAAGCCATCGTCGATCCTTCGTGTAGCCTTTCAGGTCGGCATAGCTGCCAGAAAAGAGTTTGTCGTGATCGATGTAGTTACCGTACTCGGGCTGTGATAATTTTTCCTCAAGTGTTGAGGCGTTAAATTGTTCGAGATTATTGCGGACCCAGTTGATGAGTTGCTCACGTTCAAATTCGTTCGGTTGCGCGTGACCGGACGGTGGCATCAAACCCAAGTGAAGCTGTTGCTCAATTTGATTTAGTATTCGAAGGCCCTTTTCAAGTTCAATATCCATCAGGCTATCCAAACGGATCCCACCCTCATCAGAACCATTCTGATGGCAATCACCACAGAACGTTTTTACCAGTTCAGAATTTTTCGCTCCGGGGAAGAAGTCAAACGTTTGGGCGTTAAACTCTTCTCCGGTATCTACCTGGTTTGGGTTGGCTGCGTTCGTTTCTTGACTGTTTGCTGAACCATTCCAGAAGCACAGGCATAGGGGAAGTAGGTATAGGATGGTAACCCTGTACACTTCTGTCATCCGCTGTATGAAGTTGAGCTCTGTCATGCGGTTAGCTAGGACTGCGGTTTCGAATACTGAGAGTAGGTAGCGGGAGAAGAATTCTAAATTGAGCTGACCCTTTTATTTTAATCTCTAAGCAGCACTTTTGTGCAGCATCGCAGAGAACCGCCGTACATAGCACTTGTCGCAAAGCCTTCGACAGGTTTGACTAGATAACCCAAAGATTCCCAACTCGTGCAAGCAGCCTGGTCGAGAGTATTTAAGCCATATTGAGGAAGGTAAACGATATTCTGCTCATTGCGTGTCTCAAGCAACACATTGTTGTAGGTCAATATAGGAAATCGGATTTCTTCACCTTCCAAGTTGGACATCAGAGCAGGCGCTCGCACGATGCGGAATCCCTGTTTTTGCAGATCTGATGCAATCGCATCAAGATCGCTGCTGAGTTCACGACTGTACTGAATCGCGTGCTGTAGTCCGTCTTTCAGGTTTGGCCTAACTAATTGATTCCCCGCTAAATCGGTGACGGACTCAATTTGATCACTGCCAAAAAAATTATCCTCACACTCTTCTATAAAACGCAGAATTTCTCGTGGGGATTGATCAAGCACTTCTTGGATTATTTCTGCACCCAAATTCAAATCGGCAACTGAGATAACCTCTTCCCCGAGAGGTGTTACGATCAAGTCAATGTGCCCGATCGGTTGGGGAGTCGTCCCAACGATCTCAACTGATACTCCAAGTAGTTTTTCGAAACGTCTTATGATTTGTCCTTCACTCGCCCCTAGGTCTGCCATATTTCTTGAAACCGTATCGCGACCTATGAAAATCTTTTGACCGCTGCAGACAATATTGCCCCCTTCAAAATGTAAATCAGTTTCGATGATTTCAAGACCAAGTTGTGAGCTCAACTGCTCGGCCATGATGAGGTCATCGCCTCGATCAAACTTTTTCGAAACCACCATCTTTGGTGTGTCTGAGCCCTCCAAGATTAAAAATGGATCTTGTGGCCAGATAGAGAGGTGGCTCGCTTCTGGTAGTTCAAGAAACGTAACTCGATCTGTATTGCCTGTATATTGGAAAGATTCAAGATCATTCACCAAAATCACGATATGGGTGTCCTCAGATAGTTCATTGACGATGTTTTGAACGAGAGGACCATTTCTTAAGGATGACTTTCTCGCACTAAGAAGGCTGCAGACCGCTATTTTAATTTCGGATCCTGTGTCGGAGATCAATTGATGGCTCTGCGATTCTGCGGACGTTTTAAAGGGCGTCCCAGTTCCCTGATTCTTTGTGAACTTCAGGGTCAGGACGCTGATGCTCAATAAAGTAATTAAGATGATCCATCGCCATTGCATTGAGCTTGGTCCTGTGATTCGTTTGGCGGTTCGGAGCTTCCGGATTGATTCGTCCGCTCCTCGCTGATTCAGTGAAACGGATTGACTGCTTGAACGGCTGAAAGGAACAAAGTCGACGATTCAGACCCGAGTTGAAGTCCGTGCTGAACCGTCGACGCAATGGTCTGTGAGGTATCACTATCTTGCTTCCTTTAGTCTGCCGTCCGCGAGCTTTTCAACTAGCATATCGTACTGCGTTTGCTGAAGATCGATCAGTTCCATCGCTCCCTGAAGTCGTTTCTGCATGGACTGGATCGCTCGCTTATTTGCGAGCCCGCGAACCATGTTTTCGTTCACTCGGAAATCCAGATCATTCAAGCTCTGGTCAACCAGATTAAAGTCAGCATCGGTTTGATGTTGGCGATCCTCAAGATCCATAACGCGTTGCAGAAGATCCCTCGAATCTGCACCGCCTCGCGGCTCCGCTTGGGCAGATTGATGAGTGACCGCCTGGGTTGCGAGGGCAGCCATACCGAGTGAGCAGATGGTTAAGGCATTGAATAAGAAATGACGGGCTTTCATCGTTAGGTTTCCTTGATGAGGGAGTCTTAGGTGCTTAATCCTTCTTTAGGATTTTTGGAGGGCACTGAGGCAAAGCCCGTGCCATTCGGTGTGGAACCTCGATTTTTACGTGATTTACAACCGATTTAATCGGAGAATTGGCCCATTTCGTTTTCCAACTTGCACAAAGACAGGTTTAAGGGTCGAGTTTGTCGAATCTATAAATAGGGTTAATTTAAAGACAGCTGTCTCATATTGAAACGGCTCTTTTCAAGAGTTCCTTACCGGCCAGCGCGGGTCGGTTTCAGCACTTTGGATCGCCATTTCAGAGCCTGTTATCGATGAGTCATTCTGGTTTCAGCCCGTTGAAGGATGGTCAATGTTAAGGGCAAGTTTTCTAATTGATTCCTGAGGTTCTGCGCCCGCTCGTCATCACTGTGAAGCTTTTGGTTCGGTGCACCCAATGGAATGGATTCGATCCTTTCAGGTTTGCAACTCCCAAAATGGACCAACAATTGCTGACCCGACCTAAATCAGGCATCGGAAACTGCTTGGTCCAAACGCCTTTTGGGGAACCCACCAAAGTGATTCTATTTATGTATAGAGGAGCTGAGTCATGAGTTTCCATCTTTTCGCAAACGGGAAATTGAATCTCTGGTTAAGCGGCTGTTTTTTACTCGCATGCTTGCACGTAAATGCTGACGAACCGAAGTCAAGACGAACTCAGGCTATCAAGTATGACGGTCGTAAAGAGCGTAAAGAGGAGGTACGTCAATCTCGTGATCGTAACATGAGCCAGCGTCGAACCGAGGATCGTCCTACTCTTGATGATCGTCTCAGACGGTTGCTCATTAAGAATGGAGTGGAAGAAATGGATTCACCAAAACAGAACCCGATTCGCGTCGAGCTGGGACAAGCACTCTTCTTCGACCGCATCCTAAGTGGGAATCGTGATACCGCTTGTGCAACCTGTCATCACC
>JAYYHM010000552.1:0-5203 GCA_036148415.1 Planctomycetota bacterium | reverse complement strand
TATCTCAAGACAGGTCAGAAAATCTATCGCGTTGCGGACCTGTCCACGGTCTGGATGATGCTAGATCTGTTTCCCGATGACGCAGCACGAGTTCTTTTTGGTCAGGAAGTGGAGGCCGAAATCTCATCAACACCTGGAGTGGTCTACACCGGTCGAGTTGCGTTCATTGATCCAACCGTCGACCCCGTCACGCGGGCGGTTAAAGTGAGGGTAGAGATGCTGAATTTCGATGGGAAACTTCGTCCTGGAGATTACGCAACGGCGCTCGTGCGGGTGCCAGCCATCCCGAGTGAGAGAGTTTATGATCCCGCTTTGGCTGGCAAATATATCAGCCCAATGCATCCGCAAGTGATTAGAGATTCACCGGGCCCGTGTCCTATCTGTGATATGGATTTGATCTCCACCTCCGAGCTCGGCTTTTCGGACGTGCCGCTGCCAGAGGAAAAGGTGGTGACTATTCCACGCAATGCGGTGTTGATGGCCGGTAGTAGCAGTGTTGTCTATGTTGAGGTGGAGCCAGGTCGCTTTGAGGTGAGACGGATCACTCTCGGTGCCTTGACTGATCGAGAAGCGATTGTGGCGGAAGGGCTCGAAGCGGGTGAGTGGGTTGCCACGAATGGAAATTTCCTTCTCGATTCTCAGTCTCAGTTGGTTGGCAACCCTTCCCTGCTTGATGCAAGGCGTGCCCCTCAATTTCCTGCCGGACCATTGAAGGTAACATCGGAAACGGAACCGGTGGTTTTCGATGCTGAAACGGGAGCAGCATTCGACAAAGCTTGCGCTGCCTACTTTCAGATCCAAACATCGCTCGCCAAAGATATGACTGCATCTCCCATTGCCGTCAACACACTGATTGATGGACTAGTCGAGGTTTTGGCGGATAGTGAGTTGTCGGATGCAGCGCAACGTGAATTGCAGTCTGCACGGCGATCTGCTGAAAGGCTTATCGGGGAGATCGAAGACACACGCATCGCTTTCCGTTCGCTTAGTCATTCCATGATCAAATCCTTTCGATATGTTCGAGGAGCAGAGACGGAGAACGGAGTCCAACATTTCTATTGCCCTATGGTTCCAGGTGGTGGGGGTGATTGGTTGCAAGCAGATACCGATCTTAGAAATCCCTACTGGGGTGCGGAAATGCTTACGTGTGGAGAGCTGGTGGAAGACCTTTCACTTTCACCGGAAATTTCTGATGAAGGTTTGGGTGATGATCCGTTTGAGGGTCTTGAGGTTCAGAGTTTGGATTTCGAAAACTGAGCAATAAGATGCTAAAGCCAATTGTCAAATTTTGCACGAATGAACCGTACCTAGTAATGATTGCCGTTATCGGAATCAGCTTACTCGGTTGGTTCAGTTTCAGGGCAGTCCCGATCGACGCAATTCCCAATGTTGGTGAGAATCAGGTCATTGTTTTAACGCCATGGCCGGGCCGTTCACCCAAGGATGTTGAAGACCAGATCACGTATCCACTCAGCGTGTCGATGTTGGCTGTCCCCGGAGCGGAATCTGTTCGAGCGAAGAGTCTATTTGGTTACAGCTTCGTCCAAGTTACCTTTGCGGATGAGGTGGATTTTTACTGGGCGCGAAGTCGCGTTTCAGAGCAGTTGGGTGTCGCCGCTGCGCAGCTACCCGATGGTGTGAGTCCTCAGCTCGGACCCGATGCTACCGGCTTGGGACAGATTCTCTATTACGTGCTGGAGCCACCGGAGGCTGGCATGTCTCTAGCGGATCTGCGAAGCATGCAGGACTTCGTGATTAAATACGAGCTTCAAGCTGTCGAAGGCGTGAGCGAGGTTGCATCGATTGGGGGCTATGTTCGGCAATACCAGATTGAAGTGGACCCGGACAAATTACGTTACTTCAGCATCCCACTCGACCGGGTTATGACGTCGGTCAAGAGCTCGAATCAAGATGTTGGTGCAAAGACCCTTGAAACAACCGGTATGGAGTTTGTTCTTCGGGGAAAGGGATTTTTAGGAGCCGATGGCGATACAACCAAAGCAATTACGGATCTGGAAGAAACTGTTGTGGATCAACGAGGGGACGTTCCGGTAAGGATACGAGATGTAGCCACCGTCCAGTTGGGGCCTGATTTTCGTCGTGGAGCCCTCGATTTCAATGGTGCGGAAGCCGTCGGTGGTGTCGTGGTAATGCGATACGGCGAAAATCCGCGTGACGTCATTGATCGTGTTCACAAGAGAATTGCTCAACTGGAGCCAGCCCTCAAGGGTGTGTCCATCCGTACCGTTTATGATCGTACAGGTCTCATTGATGAGACGATGGCTACTTTAAGCAACGCCTTATTGGAGGAGATACTTGTCACTTCGGCTGTGATCTTACTGTTCTTACTCCATCTTAGAAGCAGCCTGATTGTGGCTATCTGTTTACCTGTTGCAGTCTTGATTTCCTTCATCGCAATGCGTTTTGTTGGAGTCGACTCCAACATCATGTCTCTTGCGGGGATCGCGATCGCCATTGGAACGATGGTGGATATGGCGATTATCATTTCGGAGAATGTGTTTCAGAGGGTTGCAGAAACCGATCCGAATGCCCAGCTCCGAGCAGGTGATCGTTCCCGTCTGATACAAAGTGCGGTAGTGGAAGTAGCGCCGGCGGTGGTGACTGCGGTGATGACGACCATCATCTCCTTTTTACCTGTATTCTTTCTGACTGGCAGAGATTACCGACTGTTTGCACCACTCGCGTTTACTAAGTCATTTGCAATCGCCGCAGCCTTGATTGCAGCAGTAGTTATCGTTCCAGCAATGTGTAGGATCCTGCTGTTCAATTCCAGATCCTCAAAAACGTACGCCTCGATCACTGCAATCAGTTTGGCAGCCATTTTCGCGGCGCTATCGCGATTCGTCTGGTCCGATCATCTTCAGACCTGGCTCACTGCGCCAATGTGGATGATCGATTTGGTTATTTCCATCATCGGTTTCGCCTTGGGGTGGCAGTTAGTTCGCGAACGTGTGAGGCCGATTGAGGAGATTCCCACGAGTCGAATAGTTCGGTGGTTTTATGCGGCGCGGCTGAGATTTGCCTTGAATCACAAATTCTTTGCAATGCTCTTGCCAGTACTATTATTGATTGTGGGGCTGGGTGCTTGGCTGGGTTTGCCTCGAGTCTTGCGGCCCTTTGAGTTAGCAGTGAGAAAAGTGGGGACCGAGCTCAATGATCTACCTGGCTACGTGCAACTAAAGCATTCATTTGAAGGTCTTCAGTCAGATGATTGGATTTCCTTGGATGAAGGTAGCTGGTTTTACATGCCAACTTTCTATCCCGCAGTCAGTTTTAGTCAGGCCCTGCAGATACTCCAGACACAGGATGTTTTGATCTCCCAGATACCCGAAGTGAAAGATGTTCTAGGGAAGATTGGCCGAGTTGAATCCGCACTCGATCCCGCTCCTGCGGAGATGGTGGAGACCTATGTCATGCTGGAACCGAAGGAACGCTGGCGACCGGGAATCACTTCAAGAGATATTTGGGATGAGATCAATCGTGTCGCAACCCTGCCGGGTGTGACTCCTGCATCCGCTTTGCAACCAATCGAAGGCCGTGTCGTGATGCTGCAGTCCGGCATCAAAGCTCCGATGGCAATTCGCATCTACGGTGACGATTTGCAGGAGCTGTCGAGTGCTGCGAGAGAGGTCGCGAAGCAATTGAAAAGATCTCCTTTCGTCAACGCAAAGACCGTCAATCCGGACATAGTGCTAGGCAAGCCCTATATCGAGTTCAGTGTGGATCGTGAAGCGTCGGCGCGTTACGGGATGACACCAGTGATGGTGAATCAAGTGATCGAGACTGCTCTAGGTGGCATGAACTTGATCAGTACCGTCGAGGGACGTGAGCGTTACCCCGTTCGTTTACGTTACAGCAGGAATCTTCGGGAACGTGTAGATCAACTATCCCGCCTACCCGTGGTAACCCATCGGGGAGCGGTGGTTCCGTTGCAGGAGCTTGCATCATTGGAAACTAGCTGGGGTCCCGGCGCAATTACCAGCGAGAATGCTCGGTTAGTAGCCCATGTTTCCTTTTCCACCAATGGAACTGCAGGAGATCTGGAGTCAATTGAAAGGATTGAAAAACAGCTTCGCGAGGCACAAGCTCTACCACCATTGGACGTTGCGCACCTGGCACTACCATCGGGTTATTCGCTGGAAGCGGTGGGTAGTTTCAGAAATCAAGTTGAAGCCAATCATCGTCTGATGTGGATCATTCCATTAGTAATCTTCGCCAATCTTCTATTGATTTATCTTCAATTTAAAAATCTGCCGATTTCCCTAGCGGTGTTCAGTGGCATCCCCGTCGCGTTTGCTGGTGGAATGATTGCGGTTGCATTGATGGATATTCAATTGAACACCGCTGTGTGGGTGGGTTTTATTGCCTTATTCGGTATAGCAGTTGACGATGGAGTCGTCATGGCAACCTATATCACGCAGTTGCTAGGTCAACGCAGAATCCGTTCAGCGATAGACGTAAGAAACGTTATTTATGAAGCGGGATTGAAACGAATCCGGCCGTGTGTAATGACCACCGTTACCACGCTGGTTGCACTCTTACCCGTTATTTTTGCAGACGGTAGAGGTGCGGATGTGGCTCGTGCGATGGCCCTGCCCGTGATTGGTGGGATGATCGTAGAACCACTGACCTCCTTCATTGTCCCCACGCTCTATGCAGGCTATCTGGAAATTAAGATAGCACTCGGGCGCGGTGATACTGTATTGAATCATTCAGGGGAAGTTGTTCCAGATCCAAGAAAGGAAATCACATGAGATCACTTTCTTTTCCGATTCACGACGCAGGGGACGCCCGGATTCGCTCTTGCTGGTGTTTTATGCTCATTTTGGCCTGCCTATCTAATTTGAAAGCTCAGGAATTGACGGATTCTCCCACGAAGAGTGCCGCTATTTCGGAGCGGGAAGATGATCAATGGATGAACCCAGCTGGTCGAGTGAGGAAATACGATGACCTTCAAGTCGAGACCACAATTACCGAATCTGGGATCAAGATTTCCTTTCGAGTGGACGGGCGCGCAGGAGACGTAATCTACAAGGATGTTGGTGCTGCCAGAGGAGTCGCGACGTTAAAAGTTGCTGGAGAGGCCAAGCGTTACCGTTATGACCTACTACCGAATGGTATCGGAGATTTGGAAGCCAATGCGAACCTGGTGAGAACTCGCGGGAAACATTTAGAGCTGGAA
>JAYYHM010000551.1:0-5118 GCA_036148415.1 Planctomycetota bacterium | reverse complement strand
CCTATGAAATCTTAGTAGAAGGTGTCGGCGAACCTGCTCCGATCGAGAAGAGCCCAGCTGAAGAGAGCCAGTCATCTCTTTCCCCTTCTGACAATGGCGTCTATTTGGTTTCGGCAGTCTCACAGGATGAATCGGATGATGACACAACGTTAGACTCTCAAGATCAAACCGAAGAGCCAGCCGCGGAAACCGGTGTCGAACAAACCGCTGGCGAGGACAGTTCAGAAAATAGCATCGACGTAGCCACTCCGGTGGAAGCGGATGCTGTCGAAATCAGCAGTGATATCGTTAGCAAATTTGAGATCCAACTTGGGATCGCCGGTCAGCCCACTGCGGGGGAAGAGAATCAGCAAGGAGCTGCAATCAGTGAAGGCACACTCAAGGACACCTTGGTTCTTGCTGGCCGAGAAGCTGGAATCCCACTCACCAGCCGCGTGATTACTGTTTCTCCCGTTCCGGTCAGCGACGGCGAACAAGCTCAGTTCAGCGAATGGAACACCGGCTCACAATTGCGATTCATGCGGTGGAGCATCGAGCTCCCTCTTGATGGTACCGACTCGCTATCTGTTCTCAATTCGATGCAAACTCGAATGAACCAAGATCCGGTATGGGTTAGCAGCAGTGCAGTAGGATCCCGGGTGGCGGGCGATATGATCGGCCGAGCATTCGGTGCCCTATTTGCCAGTATCCTTTGCATCATTGGCTACATTTGGTTCCGTTTCCAGCGTGTGATTTACGGCTTCGCTGCAGTCGCTGCTTTGATCCACGATGTCTTGATTACCCGAGGGGCCATCGCGGTCAGCGCTGCGTTGGCGGACTATCTCGGTTTCCAGCTAATCGACCCGTTCAAAATCAGTCTTACCGTCGTTGCGGCAATCCTCACCATCATTGGTTATTCACTCAATGATACGATTGTGGTGTTCGATCGTATCCGCGAAACCAAAGGAAAAGCGACCAAGCTCACTGGAGAGATGATTAATTCGAGTATCAACATGACTTTGAGCCGAACCCTTCTTACCTCTCTGACCACTCTGATTGTGGTTGTACTCCTTTATTGTTTTGGTGGGGAAGGCATCCATGCATTCGCCTTCGCGTTGGTCGTAGGGGTTTTGGTGGGTACCTATAGCTCAATCTTTATCGCCAGTCCCATCCTGCTTTGGCTGATCCGTCGCGAAGACAAAGCCACAGCGTAGAGAAGCAAATTTTTTAATGAGAGTTCTGAATCACCTAGGGTTCAGGCCAAAAACGTCTTACAGCCGAGGTACTCATCAAGCATGAGATACCTCGGTTTTTTTTATCATTTCAAGTAATCCATCATTGCAGCCCACCCAGAACGGATACTCAGCGTTAAGCTCACAATAGACCTTCGGGTCTGGAAAAGACTCGTCCGAGGACAGATGAAACCATTTCATTCGCAAAACTATTCACGCCTTATGCTCATTCAACACTCTTGTCGTTTTGCTTCACTCAGCCTGCTTCTGATTTGGATTGGCTCCGCCATACCCGCGAGCGACCAGACTGCCTACACAAAAACCAAGGCTGCAAAAGCAAAACAACTGAACCAGCTTCGGACCGATATCAAGTATCTGGCGAGTGACCAACTCCGCGGACGAGGCGTCGGTGATGACGGGATCAATCTCGCTGCGGATTACCTCGAATCTCGAATGCGTGAAATGGGCTTGAACACCGAGATATGGGATGGATCTCCTAGGCAGCCTTTTCAAGTTCTACTCGGTGCTCAGGCGACCAACCGCAAAACGAACTTCATCGAGATTTCCACGCGCGGAGAGAAGGGTGGTGCAGACAAAAAAGAGAGATGGGGGCTGGAAAATGGATTTGGTCCCCTAGCGATCGGCACACCAATTGGAAAGGAAAAGGGGCCCCTAGTCTTTGCGGGTTACGGGATTACCGCCGAAGATCTGAATTACGATGACTACCAAGGGATCGATACCGAGGGTGCAATCGTTGTTGTTTTGAGAAAAGAGCCTCAGCGAAATGACGAGAGTAGTCGCTTCAACGGAATTGAGAATACGAGATATGCACTCTTCGATGCCAAGATTCAAAATGCTATCCAGCATGGGGCCGCCGCATTACTTATGGTTAATGACCGAGATTCAGTTTTAGCCGCAAGCCAAGAAATTGACCAAGAAAAACAAAGGGAGGAAGAACGCCTGCAGAGTATTAATCAGCAGCTTGCTGCCCTACCACGATTCAGTGCCGCGAAACGCAGACAACTTCGTGAAAGCCGAGCAAGAATCCTCTCGTCCATCCAGTCGCTCGAAAAGGAAAAACTCAAGGCACTCAGCGGAGTAATGTCGATGTCGGAGGCTGGTAGACTGCGTTCAGGGCAGAAATCCATTCCCGTTGCAACCCTCGGCCGTGATGTTTTGGATCAGTGGATTCAATCTGCATCAAAAACCTCACTTTTGGAACTAGAAGCCAAAATTGATGAAACAGGAGAACCTGCCAGCTTTGGTTTCCCTGAGGTTACCGCTGCCCTCTCGGTGGCTATTGAGCCCCTGAGCGCAGAAGCTAACAATGTCCTCGGCTACCTCGAAGGCAAAGGGAAGCTATCTGACGAAATCATTGTCATTGGCGCCCACTACGATCATGTTGGAATGGGAGGCAACGGATCACTTGCTCCAGGAACAATCGCTGTTCATAACGGAGCGGATGACAATGCTAGCGGAACCGTTACCATGCTCTCGGTTGCTAAGCAAATGTCAGCAAGATTAGCTGACACCGAAAACCATCGCCGATTGGTCTTTATGGGTTTTTCGGCTGAGGAAAGGGGACTTCTAGGCAGCAAACACTACGTCAAACAGCCTCGGTTTCCATTAGAAGACACTGTCAGCATGATCAATCTCGACATGGTGGGGCGCCTCAACGACAACGAGCTTACCGTTTATGGAACGGGATCGGGTAAAGGTTTTGATGAGCTGGTTGACCGCTGGAATGGCGAGCAACCCGAACCTTTCGACCTCTTTAAAATGAGTAGCGGTTACGGCCCCAGCGATCATCAATCCTTTAATGAGGTAGGAATCCCAGTCTTGTTCTTCTTCACCGGGATTCACAACGATTACCATCGCCCAAGTGATGATTTTGACAAAATCAATTTTGGTGGACTAACCCGCATAACCGATATAGTTTCAGACGTTGTGCTTGATTTGGCCACTCAGGAAAAGCGTCCCGAATTTTTGGAAACGAATCGAAGAGTCCAAATTCGCCGACAAAAAACGGCTTTTTTGGGGGATTAGCCTCCAAGACACCGCGGGAAAAGTCATGGTGGCTCGAGTCACCAAAGAGGGTCCAGCTGAGATCGCTGGAGTCAAAACAGGAGACCAAATCACAACGATAGCAAAGAAAAAAATCACCACCGCATCGGAGGTGACGGATTAGGTCGGGACTCAATCACCGGGCAAATCAATCAAACTCAAGTTAATTCGAGGTGGTGAAACCTTAGAACTGACGGCAGAACTTGGAAAACGCGACGCACAAAAATCGCCTTAAAAACGGCGAAATCATGGTGGATACGCGTTTTCCAGCAGGATTCCCAACTGATCCACGACGTCCGTCAAGGATGTTCATGGGTACAGACGGGAATTATCGATCAAGGGCGAGTACAACGGAGTGATCGCTCACAAATTTTTAATCTTTACGGCTACCTCGAGTGGTGACACAATCGCGAAGGCTGGAATGCATTGAAACGATTCAGTCATTCCATGGAATTGAGATTCAGGGCGTCGGACGCTCCGGTCTCACCATGCCCCACAGCAGCTAAATCGAGATTTGACGCGCATTCATAACGCAAGGAGAGCGGACGTGCGACTTTTTGGTAAACAAACCCTTCTTTTGGGCATCCTTTCACTGACTTTTTTGGCCCCTAATTTCGCCAAAGCTCAGGACACCGCACATCGCATCGCGGTAGTAGATGTCGCTCACATTTTCAAAAACCACCCCGGTATCAAAGCTCAGGTTGAGAAAGTTGAAGCGGACTTAAAAGCTTATGACACGCAACTCCAAGCCAAACGAGAAGAACTCAAGCAGGCTGCGGAGCAACTGAAATCGTTTAAGGTTGGGTCGGCTGAATATGCTGCCCAAGAAGAACTCGTCGCGTCCATGGAATCTAAGCTGCGACTGGACATGGCGAGAACACGCAAGGAGCTGTCGGACGCCGAAGCCAAAATCTACTTCCAGAATTACAAGCTCATCTCCGACGGTGTTAAATTCCTAGCCAATCATTACAAGATCAATCTTGTACTCCGCTACAACAGCGAAGACATGGACCTTGCCAATGGTGAATCCGTGATTCGAGGTGTAATGAAAAATATCGTGTACCACGATGAGTCACTCGATATGACAAAAGGTGTCATGCAGTACTTGGATCAATCCATGAAGACTGCCAACAGCAACGCGATTAGCAATCAGTAACTTGCAAGCTCGCAATCTAATTAAAGAGAGGCGAGAGCATTGGAACGCTGCGGGTGACTCACTGCAAAGTGTAGGAGTCGAGAACGCTTTCCAACTCGCCAGACGAGGAGCGGAGATGGTTTTGTCTCTCTCCGCTTAGTGAGGTGGCAAGAACCGTCTCCGCAAGATCAAATCACCATCAAGCACACTTGTTTTGGGCAAGTATGCCAAGGCATGGAGGCCAGCGTGAACCCATCACGCAATCAACACTCTCTCGCTGTCTCGTGTGAGATCCGTGGCCAAGGCTACTGGACAGGAAAGCACGTTCGGGTTGCGATACATCCAGCTCCCGCCAACACGGGCATTCGTTTTATTCGTATCGACATGAGCGAACCGAATGAGTGCCAAGCCAGAGTTGACTTTCGTGAAGAGGCAAGTCTGAGAACGAATCTCGTTGACGGCGAGGTTCGCTTGCAGATGGTCGAACACCTCATGGCCGCTCTATCGGCCTTGGAAATCGACAACTGCATCGTAGAAATTGATGGAGAAGAACTTCCAGCCTTGGATGGAAGCAGTCTCGGCTACGTGGAGGCTCTATCTCAAGCCGGCTTGATCATTCAAGCCGCCAAAAAGTCTAGGCTGGTTATCCGCGAGAAGGTACTGATCGAACGCGGCAACAGCTGGGTTGAAATTGGCCCTGCGTTGCAC
>JAYYHM010000550.1:0-2782 GCA_036148415.1 Planctomycetota bacterium | reverse complement strand
TCGCATCCCATCCAAATGTTTCTTGCAAGATTTCTGGTCTCTACCAACGATCAACTCAGCAACCGGCTCCCCAAGATATCACTTACTACGAAGATGTCCTCGAAGTTCTTTGGAGTGCATTCGGAGAAGATCGTTTGGTTTACGGAAGCAACTGGCCTGTTACCAAGCACACCGGATCCTATCAAAGCTTTGTTCAACTCGTAGATAAATTCATCAGCAAAAAAGGCTCCGAAGCCAGGGAGAAATACTACTGGAAGAACGCAGCGGAGCTCTACAAGTTGCCACTCGAATAGATCTATCAAATGATCTATTGATCAAAAATCCCTTCACTGGATCACAAACAATGAGGGGAGAGATTTCCGAGCCAGCTTCTTTGACCTCAAGGATAAACTGGCTTGCTTCCTATTTTGCAGACCAAAGGCTTCTCAATCGAGAAAATTCTCTGTTTGCACGAGTGCTCGTATCAATTTTTGCATTGGATAGCCCTCAGGTCCTAATTCTCTCGCGATCTTCTGCGTGACTACACGATCTCCCGGGGTTAGCTCTCTTGCGAGTGCATAACGCATAAGATGCTGCGTAAAGGCATTTGCAAACTGCTCAGACTCTCCCAGCAAACCCTTTTTAAACTGGGTCACGTCACTGAAGGAGTCACGCTGAAATAGCTTGCCGCTCACGTCGACATCTCTGCCATTGTTGTATCTTGTACGCCAGCGACCCGTAATATCATAATTTTCGAGAGCGAAACCTAACGGGTCCAGTTGATTGTGACATCCGGAACATGATGGGTTTGCCCGATGTTGTGAAAATTTCTCTCGAATGGTTAATTCTGTTCCACTGGCTTCCTCATCGAGCGGTGGGATATCGTTTGGTGGGGGGAGTGGGGGATCATTAAATAGCACTTCTGTCACCCATACACCTCGAGCAACGGGATGCGTGCGATTGGGTCCAGAAGTCATGGTGAGCACCGCAGCATTAGTCATGATGCCTCCGTAACGCGGATCCTGAACTTCGACACGATCGAAGGTTGGATCACTCATTAATTTCTTGAGCCGATCATCGAAAGACCTTTGGTTTGCCTTCTTCACTTCCCCAAGATCTATGTCAGCGGGAATCTCCGTAAGAGATTTTCTAGCAAGCTTCAATTCCCTGCGTTCTTGGTCAAGGACTGACATTTCCTTGCCGTTCAACGCAAGACGGAGTTCCTCATCTGTGAGATAACTCCCACTATGCTGGAAAGCACTCTGAACATCGGTCTCTGATAAAGGTCGATCGTAGAGCGCTGCACGATCAATGCGCACATTCAAGTATCGATTTCCACCAGCAGGTAAATGGCGAAGCCCGAACAATACAGAGGATTCTCCGCTCTTAAACTTTGCTCGGTTTTTTGTAAAAGATCCACCATAGGGCTCTCCATTACGGTAAAGCTGGGTGGTCCCGTTCTCGTGGTAAACCATGACCAAGTGGATCAATTCATCCGTGATGTTCTCGGCAAAGGAATCAGGAAAGTCAGCCGTTCGAGCAAAGCCATTGCTTCCGGAAATCCAGTGGCGATCTTTTCTTTCGCCAATCACAATCGAATCAAACAATCCTCCGGGTCCCTGCATGGTCATCAGTCCACCGCCTCTCTGATCAAGATCAGACAAAGCAAATAAAACTTCGAAACTCTTCCCTGCGAATTCAACCGATAGAGCCGAGCTTTTCAGAAATGACTTTTGAAGGACGACTGACCCATTTTCGTAAGTGACTGCACCCTCTGCGGTGAGATGCAGTTCACCAACACTATCTCGCAAATTCTCGTCGAACTCCCAAACTGCATAAGGCTTAAGATCGATTGTATTTGGAACACCATTCCGCTCCCTTAAGATGCTCTCACGCACCGGCTCGATAATCTCTTCAATTCGTCTTTCATGACCACCAATCTCCTGGCGGAGTTCTGCTCGTGACTGAGCTCGTTTCTTATTGGTTTTTTGGATTGCATCCTGATCAACCGGGTCTGGTTTTAGGTCGCCAAAGTACCACTCCGTTAGAAACTTACTTTGGTAGGCAACCTTTGGTGATAGGAATTCGATGATAGACCGATTCTCCAGATAGATCAGATCAAACAACAACAGAGGTTCGACAAGCATATGCAATCCAGCAGGGGCCTCTGGATTCAAAGAGTAAAACCGATTCAGCTTTGGATTAGGTGTAGCCGCTAGAATATTTTCTAATTGCAGCCATTGAACGGGAAATGAATCAAGAAACCGCTGTACTTTGGCATCAGCAAGCATTCTTTTCACGGTTCTATCGAGCACAACCGGATCACGTAGTTCTCCACTCTCCGCGAGGTCCAAGAGTGGAAGATCAGGACCGCTACTCCAAAGGAAATAGGAGAGCCGTGAGGCTAAAGGGTAACAACTACTCTCTTCAGCCAAAGAAGAAGTTCTGTAGAGGAATAGTGGTGAGGATAATACCGCGGCAGCTACTTTCTTCATCCCCTTTTCCACTGAGTGCTCGGCGTCAATCTGCACTAAGGCATAGTCGACATATCGATCCAAGGTGGATGCTTCAACATTCTGCCGAAATGCCTGCCTCAGGAAGTCGCCCAGGCGACTTCTCACAAGCACTCTCAAATCCTCTTCAGCTTGGGGTTCAGAAAAAAACCGTGACCAGATACCAACCGTCTCCGAGTTGAAATCGGGACTCTCAACGATTGACACGCTTAATTTAAAAAAAGAGTCGAGCAAGAGAGGAGATAGCGTCAGTTGATTCGCCTGATTATCGTACCCATGCTCGGCTCGCA
>JAYYHM010000549.1:0-11073 GCA_036148415.1 Planctomycetota bacterium | reverse complement strand
CCCAATGGTCCATTGAGGGGTGGGAAGGCGACACTGTATGAGGGTGGATTGCGTGTTCCATTTGTTGTGGCAGGTCCTGGTATTCAGTCTGGGGTTCAGTGCGATCTGCCTATCGCGCAGTGGGATCTACTTCCCACGATTCATGAATTGAGTAAAAGTCAAACGGAGCTACCCAGTTCTTTGGATGGTGGAAGTCTGACCAATCTCTTTGAAAATGGTGATGCGGGATCGGTCAGTCGCTCCGGTGAGGGGTTTGTTTTTCATTATCCCTGTTATTTTGCAGCTCCACTCACCGTGATCAGGTTGGGCGACTACAAACTGATGGAGCATCTGAGGACAGGAGAGCAAAAGCTATTTGATGTTTCGGTCGATTATGGGGAAAGCAAAAACATCATCGATGAGCGTCCCATCGTTGCTATGCAATTAAAGGCCGCGATGTCGAGTTATCTAGAGGCAATCGATGCGGAAAACCTTGATGAGGTCTATCGGGCGAGATTCTCAGAGCTTGATCGTTTTGAAGTCAATGCACGTAAAGTTCATCAACAGAGGATTGAGCGAGCAAAAGGTGACGAGGAACTCATCAATCAAGCCGACCAGAAATTGGAGCTGGATTTGGCTCGTTTTGAAGAGAATCGCGCAGAGTGTTTGGAAAAAATGCAAGAGACTGATTTTTAATTAGGCAGGTTGGCAGAAGAGAAAGGGTCGTGAGTATGAATATGAATCGCAGGACCACGCTTCGTGGCTGTGGTGGAGCTTTGATGGCTCTGCCCTGTCTTGATCTCATGGCAGAGACGGCTGATTCGGAGGACCCGATGCGCATGGTATGCGTGGGTCTGAATTTTGGGTTAGTTCCTCAACTATTTTTTCCAAAGCAAACTGGAGAGAACTACGAACTGACTGATCGACTCAAGCCGTTGGCTGAGGTACGCGATAAATTTACCGTTTTCTCTGGACTAGATCATGGTGTCAATGCACAGGGTGGCCACGGCGGTGTTCATGCCTTTCTTTCGGGAGTGCTTTCCAAGAATTCAGCAGGGATGCCGGAGGCAAACATAAGCGTCGATCAGAAGGCAGCACAGGTAGTAGGTTCGAAAAATCGTTTTGCATCGCTTCAGTTTGCTTCCGGTAATGATCCAAATAACATGCTTTCTTGGAGTGCATCCGGAGTATCAATTCCACCCATTTCTGATCCTCAAAGAATCTTTAGTCTACTGTTTCAAAAGACGGATCCTGCTCTTCGTGATCAACGACAACAGGCACTCGCAGCACAAAAAAGTATTTTGGATCTTGTAAAAAATGATGCGGATTTGCTCACAAAGAGAGTTGGTGCGAGGGATCGAAGGAAATTAGATAGATACTTTGAAACGGTACGTTCGGTAGAGCGCAAAATCGCGAAATCGAATCAATGGCTGGATAAGCCTAAAGCAAGTGTGGATTACCAGATGCCTGATGCTGCGGGTGGTTTACCCTTTATTGAAAGGGTTCCCCTTTACTACGACCTAATGGAACTAGCGTTAGAGACAGATTCAACACGAATTCTTTCGCTCGGACTCGCTGATATTGGTGCTAACTTTGGCGGTTTCAGTATCAGTCGCGGATATCATCAATTGACACACCATGGAAAGGTGCCCGAATACATCACCGAGCTCTCCATCATTGAGCAATTTCATATGGAACAACTAGCAAGATTTCTGAAAAAGCTTGCTAGCCGCCAAGACGTGAATGGCCTCTCCTTGTTGGATAATACCATGGTGTTATTTGGTTCGGGCATGGGAAACGCGAGCTCTCACTCAAATAAGAATTTGCCTCTGATTTTGGCGGGAGGCGGTTTTAAGCATGGTGCCCACCGTTCTCATTTTAAAGATGAATCAAGAAAGCTAAGCACGGAAGCAGGAAGACTTTTTGTCTCCATGCTGAAACGATTCAACCCAGAAATCGATCAGTTTGGTACGGCTCGTGGAACCTTGGATGGTCTCGAGGTGAACGGATGAATTGGCAAATCAAGAGTTTGAATCTCTCTGTCGTTGCGATCCTCGGTTACTTTGCTCAGTGGTACGGGATGACCAACTATCACCCGAGAGGTAAGCAATCCCATGGAGTGATCTTTTGGAGGCAATGCATCAACTTGACTTTGATGGTTTGGTTGAGCTTACTGACAACGAATTCAAAATCCCATGCCTCAAATGATTTGATAGATCCAGAGGTCACAAAATACCTGCGGCACTATTGTTATGGTTGCCATGGTGAGAACCTGCAAAAAGGTGATCGAAGATTTGATTCGATACCACCAAGGATCAGTGTGGGGGATGATGCGATCGACTTGCTCGAAGAAGTGTTAGACGCAATCAATCGAGGTGATATGCCACCTCGTGAAAAATCTGTAGTTCAGCCAACCGGTGAAGAAACACGAACTGTAGTGGCCGTGTTAACACAATTATTAGTCGATTTAAATCAAGCAAGCGCTTCACAGACTACGGTAATGCGACGACTCAATCGATTTGAATACGTGAATACAATGCGAGACCTGCTCGGATTGAATCGTGAGTACTTCGACGTGACCTCGGATTTTCCAGTCGATGCAACGGAGCATGGTTTCGACAATAATGGGGAAGCGCTGATCCTGTCAGACTATCAGTTGCAGCGTTACCTTGAGGTGGCAAAATCAGCCATCGATGCAGCGACATTTTTTGGTGTCGATCAGCCAATCAGTCAAAGCTGGTCCTATCGAGGTGTCGACTTTAACGGAGTGAGTGCTTATCAGCGGGCGCCCGTGACCTGGCGGCTGATAGTGGATGAGGATTATCTAGAAATAGGTCATGGTCAGCCCAGCGAACGTCATCCGAACTTTGTGAAATCGTTCGCTAGGGATGGGGGAGTACCTAACGAAGGCTGGTATTTGATTACCCTCAAGGCGGCTGCAGCAAATCGGATCGATCACGGATATCAACATCAAGAGTTTGATCGTTTTACCAAAGAGAAATTAAAGCTTGCCCTTTGGATTGCACCCGATGCAGCATTGCTTGAAAAGAATGCTGCTGATCAGCGAAGGTTAGTGAAGGTTTGGGATCTCCCCGACGGCGAACCCGAAGAACTCACCCAACGAGTATGGCTGGAGAAGGGAGCGATCCCTTTTGTAAGTTGGACCAACGGGATTAGCCCGAAAGGAAATATACGACGTGTAGCTGAGAGATATCATCCGGAGGTTATCCGAGCAACACAGACTCAATTAGACGCCGCAGCATTAGGTGATACTCAAGCGAAAACTCTGGTTGATCAGCTCAAGGAAAATGAGGGTAATGCCCTGCTCTCAGAGGTTTACAGAGGTCCCCGTGTTCGTATTTGGGAGATGAAGATTGAAGGTCCTGATGTGGAGCAATGGCCACCCCAAAGTCACCAAATCTTGTATGGGAGATCTACAGAGGAGGCCGTTCTCGATACAGAACAGACACTTCAGAAATTCGCCCGTCGTGCATTTCGACAACCCATCGAGGAGCATGAAATTGAACATTACGTTGATTTTACGGAGCAAAGAATAGAACTTGGTGAGTCAATTGGTGAAGCCATTAAGTTATCCATGGCTGCAATGTTGACATCACCGAGATTTCTTTATCTAGATGAAGGAAACGATGAAGAGAATTCAAAACTGAATTCCTACGAGTTGGCTTCAAGGCTATCCTATTTTCTTTGGAGCAGTATGCCGGACGCACAATTGGTGAATGCTGCGGAATCGGGCAAGCTGACTACCTTGGATCAGATTGAATCTCACGTGCTTCGTATGCTTAATGATGAAAGGTCAGAAGCATTCGTCGAGCATTTCACAGATACCTGGCTAGGGATCAACACTCTTGGATCGATGCCCCCTGATCCCAAAGCATTTGAGGATTATTACCGCAATCGGTTGGAGGATTTATTTAAGAAGGAAACACGACTCTATTTTTCAGAACTCTTGCAAACGAATCATTCCATTCTCGATTTGATT
Organism: Planctomycetota bacterium; assembly: GCA_036148415.1. Classification (GTDB taxonomy): domain Bacteria; phylum Planctomycetota; class Planctomycetia; order Pirellulales; family Pirellulaceae; genus Rubripirellula. Next base: position 7,094 of record JAYYHM010000549.1, on the reverse strand, counting down.
CAGAGTGATTATACCTTTGTTAATGATACTCTCGCGGCACACTATGGTATTGATGGAGTGAAGGGTGAGCGGTTCCGCAAGGTGACACTGGAGCCAAAGCATCGACGTGGGGGCTTGCTTGGTCAGGGAAGCGTATTGACACTCAGTGCGAATGGGATTGAAACCTCTCCGATTGTACGAGGCGTCTGGGTGTTAGAGAAACTCTTAGGAACTCCACCGCCCGCACCACCAGCAGACGTCCCCGCAATTGAACCCGATACACGTGGTACTACAAGTGTGCGGGACCAACTCGCCAAGCACCGAACCGTGGAAGCTTGCAGCGATTGCCACTCAAGGATTGATCCGGTGGGGTTTGCCTTGGAGTTTTATGATCCGATTGGCGCTTTTCGTGAAAGCTATCCCATGCGTGGTCAAAAGGGGATCTTGATAGACGGATCAGGCAGACTGCCCTCCGGAGAATCATTCACCAATGAGGGCGACCTGAAGCAGCTGCTGATCCAACGAAAAGATCGCGTGACCCAGGCGTTGACTGAAAAGTTAATGACGTATGCCACGGGCCGCACCATGAATTTTCAGGATCAAGGCGAGATAAACGCAATTGCAAGTGGTGTGGCGGAAAGTGGATATGGGCTGCGAGATTTAATCATTGCCGTCACGAAGAGTTCAGTATTTGCAACACGGTGATGATGATAAATCGTCTATGGCTCTAATCTTGCGGGTAATAATTCTGGCGTTGGAGCGTCGGATAAGATCCCCAGAATGATAATCAACGTGTCCTGTCGCGTCGTCTGAAGGTAATAGCGATCAGGCATATTACCGGAGACTGAGACAAGTACTGCGGTTTCGGACTTGAGTCGTTGTAGCACTTGATCGCTACTGAGCCGTTTGCCCGAGATATCAACCACTCGATTTTGAGCCTTATTATTTAACTGAGTCGATGCTCGTGCCTTCGATTGATCATAGGTCATCAAGACACTCACGCAATGAAAATCTGTTTTGACTTTCAATTCCGGCCATTCAAGCTTTGTGCGCTTTTCACCAACGACTTTCCAGCGGACTTTCGGTACCGTCAGTTCTACTGAGTAGTAGTCAGAATCGGGGTCAGGGTCAGCAATCGCCATGCCTAGGACGGGAGGAGTATCGGAGGGATCAGCAATCTGTTCCTCTGCTCGGCAGCGATTTTGGACACAGCACAGGAAGATCGCGATGAGGAGGGTGTGCTTCATGGATTTTAGAAAATCAAAGATGTAGTGGATGTTAGGTCTCAACAAGGCTACTCATGCCCGTCATGGCGATCGGTGTTTCGCGTCCTTTCGAACTGTTTTATTTTCGCCGGTCTTAAATTCTGGTATTTAGGGCATCCATTGTTTTATGAATTTTTTTATTTTCTTTCGATGTATACCAATCCATAGCCAATAGCCCGAAAGAACACTCAATACTCCTGAGAATGCCATGACTCGAAGTAGAAGTGAATTGAAATTGTCCCGACCTTGGTAATCCATGGTGTGAAGCATCCAAAAAAAATCGAAGACGCGCCAGCGTGCATTTCGTCTCGCTACCACTTCACCTCGTTTGGCGGAAACATAGATTGCTGTCTGTGATGGATGGTCCAGCAGGATTTTCCAAACAGGAACTTCTTTCGATCGATATTCTGAGTGTCCGACTTGGACCTGATCGATAAAAGTGCTCTCGAGAACCTTAGCTGGGTGTGCGAAATCGCCAATGGCGATCGCTTCAGCTTCATCCTGGGAAATTGGGGACGCAACTTCCCCAGTGATCCCGTCAACCAGTAAATGCCCTTCCTCTCCATCGAGTTTGAGATCAAAAAAGGGTTTCCCGAGAATCGATTTTAATTCAAGACCGATCACCGATTGTTGTGGTGGAATGAGATGAGGTTGAGACAGTATTGAGTGGATATCGACTAATTCGTATTGTTTGAGATCAACTTTAACTTGCTGCTTGATATTATCTTCACCTCGGATTTGGCTTATTGGATTCCAGCTAAAGACTAATCCACTTATTGTCCAGAGTAGCAATTGAATTCCAATCAGCACAGATAACCAGCGATGCATTTTCCGAGAGGTGATTTTTGGCATGGATTCTCACAGCGTCGGTGGGCAGGGCTTGAAAGACGATCAAACTCGTTGGTTTCTGTCGCGGTCTGCTATTAAAGAGAGTACGGCATCTTAGGTTCTCTGATCATAAAATCTCTGGCAGCCCGTCGGGCACTGGGTTGCCTGGTAGCCAGCCAGCTATTCAAGCTTTAATTGAGGTTGATATAAACTTTTTGCTTGGTGTAGAGGTCGACTCCGTCAACTTCGAGCCTCGCTTCAATGTGCCAATAGATGGGCCTTTGTAGCATATCGGCAGCACTGGCAGCTAGGTTCAGAACTGAGCTCATCATGCCGTCATCTAAAGCTTCAGCGGTTGCTCGGAGGGAAGCACCACCTTGACGAGCTTCTGAGCTTGTGGGTGCTAGGATTTCGAATGTGTAGTTTTGAGAGAAACCCGCAGGGAATTCTCTCCTGCTTTCGAGTACTTCATCCCGGCGGTAGACTTCGACCCATTTATATTGAGTAGTGTTATTGGCGTTTGCTCGAGTTTTCCGCTTTTTCTTTCGCGCAACCAAAGCAATTTTAAGCTGACCTCGCATGGGTTTCTTCGCGGTTACCGCGACATCTCCCTTGAATGCTTCACCCGACGATAGTGAATCGTTAATAAGTTTCAGCTCGAGTTTTCCCTTTAGGAATCTAGCAGCTTGGTACAAAATCACTCCGACAATAATCAGCGTGAAGATGCCAACCACCAGAGCAGTATCCATGATTGTGACCCTCAAAAAGGGGAAAGTCTAACTGCTGCTATCAGAGTGGGGTGCTTTCCATTTCATCATCGCTAATGATGGCATCGTCAGTAGCGAGTGCGATTTTGATTGCTTCTTTGATCGAGCGTGTCATCCACTGATCTTCGCTTCCCTCCGTCACCTTGCCCGCTGAAATGTATGCTGCATAAATTTGTGCTGCTGCGGAGACAACAACGGATTCACTACTTTGTAGTTTTAAATGTTTGGCCATTTGCAGTCGCTCTTCCGATATTGAGTAGTCAGGTCGTGATCCACGTCAAAGATTATACAATCTGCAACGAAAATTTGCTCACGCGGTGCCGTGAAACATCATATTAGTTGTTCTGTTGATGACAACGCCAATATTAAAACTGCTCAGCTCGGACCCGCGCGTCTAATCCGTCCATTGAGCCAGGGAAGTGGACTGTACTTAGAGAGTGAATTCCCTTGATGGCTGAGGATTAAGTAGACCGATGAAATATTTACTGGAATAGGTATTCTGGATATTTCCAGCTGAAATTTTTTCCAACAGATTTTTTCTTAACTAACCCCACCTCGTTCGAGAGCATTTGTAATTTCAGAGGATCGATAAGTGGGTCATTAGTTCTGGCTCTCCACTGCTCGAGTTTTTTTTCGAGTTTTTTTTGGATCGCAGCATATTCAGGGTGATCAGCCAGATTTTGAAATTCGTGCGGATCACTTTTCAAATCATATAACTGTAACCGAGGCGGTTGACGCATTAGGCGATAAGCGGCTTTTATTGTTGGAGTCGCATTCGCAATCAGATGACGGAGATCAAGTTCTTTGCCAGATTGTTCAAAATACGTTTCATGAAGTTTATCGATGGTGATCTCATAGTCTGGATGGATAGTATCAGGTAGCAGATTCTCAATTAATTTGAAACGATCACTCCGGACACTCCTCTGGGGAAAGTAGTTTGGAGCAGCTGCGTGAGTATGGTATTCCGCAAAATAATGGTCCCGCCATTCGACAGGTCCCGGTTTGAACAGCGGGGTTAAATCTTTTCCTTCCAGGCCACTCAATGCACCACCTTTTGCCACTTTGAGTAGGGTGGGCATGAGGTCGATGGTTGACACGAGTTCGCTTCGAATCTGCGGGTCGATATGACCGGGCCATCGAATCAACATGGGAATGCGAAGTCCACCTTCATAGCAGGTGCGTTTGCCTCGAAGCATGTCAGCGCCGTGATCACCAATATAAATGACGATTGTGTTATTCATCTTTCCAGACTCATCCAGTGCTGTTAATAAATCACCAATGAGCGAATCAAGCCGACTCATGCAGTTATAGTGACCTGCTACCAGTTCCCTGAGGCGGTCTGAGGTAATTCCCATATAAGGCATAACTTGAACATCGTCTTCGGTCTGAAGGTCTTCGGGCAGACCACCAATCCGATTAATCCAAGGCTTATGTGCGTCAGGATAGTTCACACTGAGGAAAAAAGGCTCATCGCCAGCAAGAAAAAAGTTTTTAGCTTCCCGCGCGTATTGTTCTAGTTGAGATCGTTGAAAATTCGCACTCGCAATTTTGTGTGAGTCAAACGGAAACGCGGACGCAGGATTGACGTGCAACTTGCCGATCAAGCCAGTTCGGTATCCTGCACCTTTGAGGCTCCTAGGTAGATTCGGGATGTCCGAACGGTAAATTCTAAAACCCCAGGTGGCCAATCCAATCTGGCCATGCTGGTGAGGGTAGAGACCCGTTAAAAAACTCGCCCGTGACTGACTGCATCCTGCTTGTGGAACGAATGCGCGTTGAAAAAGAATGCCTTCACTGGCAAGCTTATCAAGATGAGGGGTCCGTGCGAAAGTATCACCATAGCATCCGAGTTCCGGTCCATTATCCTCTGAGACAATGAGTAAGATGTTTGGTGGAGCATCCGCTAGACAAGCTTGTCTTAAGGCGAGGTAGGTCAGTCCGAATAAAAAAAGGAAGTATCTCATCAATTCATAAGCAACGGGTTAAATGGGTTAATTCGCGTGAATGTTATTCTTCTATTCCATTAGGAGTTTCCAGGATTGTCGGATTCCGCAACAGCCAAGCTCACCGCCCAACACATGCACCGCATTCAATCGATTTGACGATTATCGCGAGTTTCCTTTAGCCGGTCCAAGTGGTTTGATGCGATTCACTTTTATTCCGGATTCTGGGTAAGAATCGATCACCCTCTGCAGATTGGATCGAGCAATCTCAACTGGCGATACACTCTCTCCCACGGGAAGAGGATTTTCTTCAGCAACATCTTTGATGGTGTCATACATTTTTCCGCTATCGTAAAGCTTATACCTTTTGTCCCTCGCGAAACGAACTTCGAAATGGTTGTATTTATTGTCATACTTGGTCGATGATGGGCGCGGAAAATAATAGCAGTAGATCCAGTCACGTTTTCGTCCAACCTTTCCAGTGCATTGAGGCCAGAAGCTCCATCCATCACCTTGGGCAATCTGTTTTGGAGCTAAACCTGCGGCTTCGACCAAGGTGGGGAATAAGTCAGAAAAGCAAATTAAGTCGTCCACTACCTGACCAGCTTGCACTTGGTTCGGCCAGTTCACGATCAAAGGGACGTGGGTTCCATGGTCTCGAGTGAAACCTTTACCGCCTTGGATATTTTGGCCGTGTAGCTTCGAGGTCAAACTTGCATTTGTACCATTATCACCTGTGAACAGAATTAGGGTTTCTTCTCGAATACCTAGTTCAATCAAAGCGTCTTCGATTCGACCGACATTCTTGTCAATGTGCTGAACCATGTCGATGAAGTTCCGTTTCTGATCCTTTGACTCTGGATTGGAGCTGTCCGGTGTCGTAACGAACGGGTTGTGTGGCAGTATCATCGGATAGTAAGCGAGGAACGGTGTCTCATGGTTTTTTCTGATGAAGGAAATCAGAAAATCCGTTACCACATCCGGCCCGTAGCTGTTCTCAGGGAGTTCCAGAACTTCACCATCACTGACTAGTGATGGATCCCAGTAGCGATTCCGACCTCCGCCCGGAAAGTTCCACAGACAGTAAGTATTGAACCCGGCCTCTTGGGGAGTAATGCCGCCTGCTTCGTTAAGTAACTGCCACTTGCCAGCTACTGCGGTGGCATATCCATGGTCTCGAAAGTGACTACCGAAGGTGGGTTCACCTGTTGGGTAGATACCAAAATCGAAGTAGTTGAACACATTGGACTTTCCTGACAATAGGTTCACCCGGCTGGGTGTGCAGAGCGGTGTGGAGTGACAGTTATTAAAACGGGTGCCACTGGCAGCAAGTGCATCAAGTCGCGGTGTTGAGTATTCTCGGCTACCGTAGGCGCTGAAGCATTCAAAGCCAACGTCATCTGCAAGTATGAGGATAACGTTTGGTTTTTCTCTGGCGTGACTTGAGAATGTGAAGAGTATTGATATCAGGGAAAGAAAAAGAGTACGTAGGATCATGGTTTCCACTGAGCAGTTTTTTCACTGCTTTCCAATGTTGAGTTTCGATGTCTGATTGATCGTTTTGTTAGCCTATGTCCACACCCTATCAGATGCCGTTTTGTATAGCGTGCGAGGGTAATGGCAGAAAATCGTGCTCTCGAATCATCCATCGCTCAAGCTCCATTTGTAACTGAAGCTCGGTATTCTCATAGCCAGGACGACCCGATAAGTTGCGCAGCTCCAGCGGATCATTTTCTAGATCGTATAGTTCGATGACCGGTCTTGGGTTCTGGAAATAGAGTCGTTGATGAAGTTTGGATAATTGTCCCTTCCTCTGAGACTCGGTGATGGCGATCCAAGCATCTTTCTTGGACATATCAACGGGCGTGTAACTGCGGTCCGGCAGCGCATTGTAGATGTAGCGGTAACGCGTGCTGGTAACCGAGCGTGAAAGATCAAGACCATCCGTCCGAGTAATCGGACCCCAATGCCAGCCGCGTTCGGCAAATAGATGAGTTCGCAACTTGCTCTCAATCCCAAGGAGCTGTGGAAGAAAGCTCGACCCATCCATTGTTTCATGCATCTCCAATCCGGCCGCTTCGAGAATGGTGGCACTGAGATCAATTCCACTGATCAGCGCTTCGCTTTGCGAACCTTCTTCAATCCGATTTGGCCATCTAACGATGAGTGGAACATGCGTCCCCCTGTCGTACAGTGTTCCTTTTCCCCGCAATAAGGCTTCGCCATTGTCACCCATGAAAATCACAAGTGTATTCTCTTCCAATTTCTTCTCTTTCAGTACATCAAGCACCATCCCGAATCCTCTATCGAGA
>JAYYHM010000548.1:0-4606 GCA_036148415.1 Planctomycetota bacterium | reverse complement strand
TCAGTCCTGATGGCCGTTCACTCTACGTTAATGAAACACAGCAAAGAAAGATCTGGTCGTACACGATTGATCATCAGGGCAATCTACGGGATAGGAGATGTATCAAATCATTTGCTGATTTTGGCATGGATGGAATGAGGTGTGACATTGATGGTAATCTTTACGTAACCCGCTATGGAAAGGGTACGGTTGTGAAGTTGACCCCGGAGGGGCAGTTGTTGCGGGAGTTCCCCGTTCTGGGTGATCAGCCATCCAATTTATGTTTCGGAGGCCCCGATCGACGAACACTTTACGTTACCGAAGTGGAGCATCAACGGCTGGTGTCAGTCAGGGTGGATCGTCCAGGTCGGCAGTAGCTTTCGCTCCGGAGAGAGTATTTTTGTCAGTTGATCTGCTGAGTCTTGCTCCGGCACTGAGAATTCTCATGATGGTGAGATAAAATTATGCCATCGGTAGCCATCAGGTAATGCTTCCGTCGCCGAGAATTCTAGGTGAAGGATACGTCGGTGTCGTTGGTTCCCTTTGATGGAAGCTCCACTGCCATGGGTCGGGAGTGGTCTCATCACCATCACCTCACCTTTAATCGCCAATATGGTTTTGGAGTTAACGAGTCCTTCTCCTTCACTATGAATGCTTTAATGCGATCCCGGGGTCACTTGAAGTGGCCTGTTCTCTTCGGTCGCTTCATCACGGTGAATACGCAGTGTCAGCATTTGCCGCAGGATTCCGCAAGCTGCGACGACGTGAGGGACTCCCGCCTTCATGGTGGGTCGGGAGAAATACTTTGAGGATCTCTGTTTTGCTAAATTTCTTGATGCCCTCGCCTGTTCGGTAGTCAGCATGGGAATGATAGGGGAAAACGGATGCGAACACTAATCGCGATGTTACCGGGGATGAGGTGAGGCGTATTTTTCCCTATCCTGAAAAGCTTTACTTTAGCTGCCTGTCATGCCTTCGAAGATCTTCCTTTGTTCGATCAGCGCTTGAAGCTTGTCCTGAGGATTTGTTCTTGCTTCAAGAAGAATCCATCCAGAGTATCCAATCCCGGTCAGTAAGTTCATCAGCTTTGGGTAGGGATAGCTTCCCTCATTCATTTCACGAATGTGAACCGTGTCACCGAAGCGTGCGTGAACCATCGCAAAGTTGGCTTCAAGCCCATCACCGGATAGGTCGACATCGTTCGAGTTCCAGCAGACCTTAGCATTCGGATGATCAGCCACTTCAAAGATATCGCGAATGACAGGTAGTTCGCTTGTACCTCGTCCGTGCACTTCAACTCTGATTTGCTGTCCGTATCCTTCCCCATAAGCTGCAACAAGGTTCAGTGCTTCTCCGATCTGTTCGATGGTCTTGGATTTCTCGACTCCTTCCGGGAATCCATTCGGTTTCACCTTAACCCCTGTGCCACCGCAGTCGTGCATCAGCTCGATGTATCGCTTAGTGAGTTCAATATTTTCCTTTAGCTTCTTTTCATCATTTTCGTGGTATTCTGCGTTGGATCCATAACCCACTAACTCAACAGGACTGTCAGCAAATAGACGGCGGACTTCTTTTCGCCCTGATTTGGATAATGTGGGTTCTACGCCGTGAGCGTGCTGCGTTCGAAGTTCCACACCGTGGATGCCCGCTGCTTCACAGGTTGTAAGTAGTTCTCTGAGTTTCATGTCTTTTCCCCAGAGGTAGGTGACCAAGCCGAGCTTCATCAAGGTTTGGCGTTTTGGGGATGAAAGCACCTCATCGACTGGGAGTAAGGAAGTGAGGCACCCTGAAAACAAGGATGCCTTCACGAATTGTCGACGGGAACTCGATCTGCCTCGCTGTTCAGTCATAAGAGTCCTCATTTGAGCTTGCTGGATTTCAATGTTCAAATCGTTCACGACTCAAAGCTAGTGAATCCTCTTGAAGAGTAAACGGATTGAGTCACACCTGATTCTGCTGGGATGCAATAATGGCAGGGTTTGGCAATCCTAACGGGTAATACCATAGCGGATCAGATTTTCGTTTGGAAGTTTTCCCGTTTGCAATGATTGGATTCGGTCAGGTATTGTGTGTCGAGATGATTTCATGTTCAGCGGCCTAAAGTTCGTGCTGCTGCGATTCATTTTCTCAGCCCGTAGTGCGTGTTGGGAGTATGGTATCCAAAATCTTTGAGGACGTTGTGATTCGTATCCCTTTACCTTTCCATGGCGGGGTCTTCATGCGCGGTCTAGGTCTCTCTTGCCTCATTCTGTTTTTAGGTGGTCTGGTTAATGCTCAGGAGATCGTGGCACATCGTGGTGCATCATACGATGCGCCTGAAAATACTTTGTCCGCTTTTAGTCTTGCATGGGACAAGCAGGCAGATGCAGTTGAAGGAGATTTTTATCTAACCGCCGACCAAGAAATAGTGTGTATTCATGATAAGGATACGAAGCGCACCGCCCCAGATCAGCCGGTCTTTTCCGTTGCAGACTCTACTTTGGATGAGTTGAAGACCCTTGATGTGGGAAGTTGGAAAAATCAGCGTTTCACGGGTGAACGAATTCCCACCCTGGGTGAAGTTCTCTCTGTCGTGCCAAGCGGGAAGAAGATCTTGATTGAGATCAAGTGCGGTAAGGAAATCGTGCCAGAATTGAAGTTGCAATTGAGTCAATGCACTCTCGAGAATGAACAGGTGGTGATTATTTGCTTTGACCCTCATGTAGTGAATGCAGTGAGGGAGGCGATGCCACAGTACAAAGCAAATTGGTTAACAAGTTATCGCGAGGATAGATCAAGAGGACGTTGGCTTCCTGAAGTCGATCAGGTGATCGAGAAACTGAAGCTGTCAAAAGCCTCGGGGTTGGGTACACAGGGAAGAAGAAATGTTGTCGATGACGCATTTTGTAAAGTGATCGAAGACGCGGGGTACGAAAAGCACGTATGGACGGTTAATGACGCGGATGAGGCGAGGTACTATTCCCAACTTGGCTTTCAATCCATCACTACGGATCGACCGGCTCTTATACGAGCTGCGATTGGAACCAATTCACTTGGAATAAAAGAGAAACCTCGGCTCAAGTATCAGGTTGAGCGTCAAGTGGTGAGGAATGGATACGATGGGAAAGAGTGCTGGGTGCACGCAAGGTCGGGTGTCGTGCGTGAGCAGACTGAAGATGGGATATCGCAGATTGTCCTTACCTCCCAGCTCTTAGATGTGAAAGGGTCCGATACGTTTTCAGCTATCAGTTCAGCCAGCAGTTTAAATGGTGGAAAGACTTGGTCAGAGCTCGTTCCCCAGAAAGGTTTTGCAAGGTGGCAACTTGGCGAGCAAATGGAGGAAACGATCTGTGATTTTGTCCCTGTTTGGCATCACGCTACCCGGAAGCTTTTGGGGACTGGCCAGTCAGTTCGTTATCAAAACGGTAAGGTCATGAAAGTTCGGCCAAGGTATACGGCATACTCCACCTATGACCCAGCCACACTGTCCTGGAGCACTCCGAAACAACTTGAAATGCCTGATGAACTCCGTTTCCGAAATTGCGGAGCTGGAAGTGTTCAGAGATTTGATGAGCCGGACGGGTCCATTTTATTACCTGTCTATTTCAAGGTGCCAGAATCGAACGACTATTCGGTAACCGTGTGCAAGTGTTCTTTTGACGGTACCGATTTGCGTTACCTTCGGCATGGTGATGAAATGACTGTCAAGGGAGGTCGAGGGCTTTATGAACCTTCGATCGCAAAGGTAAATGACAGATATTTCTTAACACTTCGAAATGATGCCACTGGATATGTTTGCTCCAGTGAAGATGGTTTAAACTTTTCAGAACCCAAGCCTTGGACCTTTGAAGATGGACAGAGCCTTGGCAACTACAATACACAACAACACTGGGTCCGGCACAAAGAAGATCTTTATTTAGTCTACACGAGACGTGGTGCAGATAATGATCACGTCTTTCGTCATCGTGCGCCGCTGTTTATGGCTGAGGTGAATCAAGATTCATTGACGATAAAACGTGAGACGGAAATCGTTCTGGTAGCTGAGCGAGGTGCCCGTTTGGGCAACTTTGGTGTCATGGAACTTGACGATTCAACCACATGGGTTGTTGTCAGCGAGTGGATGCAAACTTGGAAGCAATCCTCGGTAATCCTTCCCGTGGATAATCCTCACGGGGCTGATAACAGTATTTTTATTGCCAAAATCAAGTGGAGCGAGTTCTGATGGGACCAGTACTCGCTCCCTATTGAATTGAGAATCGAAATCAATCGATGATTTCAAAAATGGCTTCGACCTCCACCGCAACTCCCGTGGGCAAAGCGGCGAAGCCAACAGCGCTCCTTGCATGATAGCCATCGGAATCCTTACCGAAGATCTGGTGTGCGAGGTCGGAAGCTCCATTAATAACAAGATGTTGGTCGGTGAAATCCGGAGCTGAATAAACCATTCCAAATAGCTTAATCACACGTAAATTATCGAGGGTGCCGTGAGTGGCATGGACACTGCGTAAGATTTTTTTCATGCAATCCTTTGCTGCTTCATATCCATCGTCCACTGAGAGATCCTTGCCGAGGATGCCCTTTAGATCACTCACATGACCTGATGTGATTAAATGGTTACCGCTCTGGATACAGAGATTGAGGTACCCTT
>JAYYHM010000547.1:0-4190 GCA_036148415.1 Planctomycetota bacterium | reverse complement strand
CCAAGGCAGGCAAGCAGGCAAAGGCCACCGCCGAATAATGTCTCCGCGGAGTAGCCATGAAGCTTTGAGATGTGATTTCTAGGCCGATAAAGACAAGAATCGGGTAGACCACTGGCGCTGGAATGATCGCGTGTAGTAGCTCAAAATACCCAATCAGGCCCGCGCTTCCGACGAGAAGAGCTGTTGCTAACGTGTAGGCTGCTCTGCCTCCCATCGCCTTGTAGGCTGGGTGACCAATGTAGGGTGTCGTCTGGATTACTCCACCGGACATTCCTGCGACTAAGGTTGCTACCGCTTCAATCCCCACCACCGTTCGTGTGTCATAAGCATCGCCTGCGGCCGCAGCACTCTCTGTACAGTCGATACCTCCGATGATCGTCCCCATCGCAAATGGGAAAGCGATGGGTAGGTAGGCTAGTGCATCACGGAAGTGTTGAGTCCATCCAAACTGCCAAGCTTCCACCCACTCCAGCGGCATCCAGTGAATCGAGTCCGGCAGCGTGGGTAGTTCGTAGCCCGATTCAGGGATCACACATAGTAGGTAGAAAACTGCACCCGATACGATCAGTGCACCAAGGGTCCCCGGTGTTTTCTTCGGAAGGGGGATCTGACCGATTAAGGTTGTCAATACGATCACCAGCGCAAGAAGTCCAGGTAACGGGTGACCTAGGATCTCCGTGAGTGGAAGAAAGCTGATCAAGACTAGGGCAATCGCCGCTAGGGACCCAAGTAATCCTGCCCGGGGAACATGTTGACGTACCCAATTGGAAAAAGGAGCGAGGATCAATTTCAAAATCCCACTCAGGACAATACACCAGATACCGATTCCCCAAGTCCGTTCTGCAGCATCAGATTCGGTCAAACCCATCCCGATGCCTTGGAGGTAGGACGGTCCTAATATGAAGAGAACCATGCCAAAGGTAGATGGTGTATCCAAACCGAGTGGCATTGCGGTGACGTCCTTACGACCCGTCTTCTTCGCAAGGCGGAATGCAAGAAAAAAGAATGCGATGTCACCAATCGTCACTCCAAGGGCCGTCCCGGGAATCATCTTGGTGACGGCAAAATCCATCGGGAACCCAAATCCGAGCAGTAGCCCAGTCATCAGAATTAAACCGGCGACGTTGTCGAGCATGAGACCAAGAAAAGCATTCACATCCCCGGAAGTTGCCCACTCGTAGCGGGTAGAAGATGACAAATTTGATCGTTGGGAAGGGGGTGTGATGCTGGACACTTTGTCTACCGCTATCGGATTAATGCTGGGAGAGGTTGAGGGTTAGCCCCTCGGCTTTTTGAGGATTTGCGCATGTTCTCGCTCTGATTGCAAGCTATTAAGTAAGCAATTGCGTGATAAGTAGCCTTTTCTGGGGTGTCATAGACGGCTGATCGTCGGTTTTTTTACTCTTTTCTGTTCGCCATCTGTTTAGCAATGGACGCGTTTATGCGGTTATCCAGTCGCAGCGACGAAGCTTTCTTTGACAAATGCGACGTTTACGCGATACTAACATTCGGCGCATTGAATAGTCTCAAAGAGTCGCACGGTCATCGGATCGGATTCCGCCAGGCAAAGTGAGTTTCAAACAACGGTTTTGACGAAAGTTAGCTGATGCAAATCTCTAATGCTTCTACCGCTTCTTCATCCGGTGAGTGTCGCAGTTCCAGGCTGGACGAGGAGATCATCGCGGAATACCAAGAAACAAAAGATCGACAGCTTTTTGAGCTTCTTATCCGTCGCTATGAGCGTGAGATCTACAGTTATCTTCGTCGATACATTGGGCAGGCCGAGCTAGCCGAGGATGCGTTTCAGGGAACCTTTCTGCAGGTACATTTGAAGTGTTATCAATTTGATTCGGGAAGACGGTTTAGGCCTTGGCTTTACGCAATCGCCACCAACCAAGCGATCGATGCTCAGCGTCGCAATAAACGCCACCGAATGGTCAGCCTCGACCACTCAAGTAGTAGTGACCAGGACGATCGGATGGGTGCTTGGTCAGAAAAGCTTGTCGGGGACGGCGTTGATCCATCAGCAGCGGCATCGCTGCAGGAGAACCGCGATTGGGTCAATTCAGCCGTGAATTCGCTAGGGGAGTCCATGCAGCAGGTACTGCACCTAGTCTATTATCAAGGACTCAAGTATCGAGAAGCGGCAGAGATCCTCAATATTCCAGTGGGTACGGTCAAAAGTAGATTACATTCTGCGGTGCAAAGATTGGGAGTCGTTTGGAATGAACAATTATCCCAAAATGACGACGAAACACGGTGATAATAGCTACGAACTGTGAACCATCCTGCTAGTTTCTCCATAGATACGAGAGACCGCGTGTGTAGTTTCCAGCTTCTTTCGGACAAAACTCCAAGCCATGGCGATGCAAGAAGATCTTCTCGGTTACCTTCTAGGAGCTCTGAGCGACGATGAGATGCGTCGCATTGCAAGACTGCTCTCTGAAAAGCCAGAACTTCGTGAGCAGCTTGAGGCTCTCAAAGAGAAGACGGACGTCTTAGAAAATGCTTACGTCCCCGTTGATCCCCCATCAGTGGACTTAGTTGCCAGTACGCTTGATCTCATAGACCGGCAAGCGTCATCTAATCCGACAGAAGGTACGAAAGCTCCCAGTGGTGCGGATCTACCAAGTGGAAGCCGATCGATCTATGAGGATTATGATTCGGTCAAGCTGAGTGTTCCCACGTCACCGATTGCGGCCTCCACATCGAGTAGATGGTTGGATTGGATCGGTGTCGCTGCGGCTGTCACAATCTTTTTCGGAATCCTGTTGCCTACTTTGACCAATGAACGTTTTGAAGCGAGGAAGGTTGCTTGCCAGGATCAGCTGCGACGATTGGGTTTAGCACTCACCCAATTCGTTTCAAGGTCTCCCGAACAAAGACTCCCAGCAGTAGCAGAATCAGGCCCTGAGGCTTTCGCAGGAGTATACGCACTGCGATTGAACGAGGCCGGGTTACTGCCTGACTCGGAAGTTCGCTGGTGTCCATCAATCGCATCACCGGATGCAAGTGAAAACACTCTTGTCAATTTGGGAGAAATTCAGTCGGTCAATACATTGCATCAAGCACCAGTCGATCAATTGAAACAGATTCAGCGCTTTGCGGGTGGGGATTATGCTTACAATTTGGGTGTAATTGATGAAAATCGCTACACCTCTCCGAAATTTGAATCACGAGCCTCATTTGCTGTGATGGCGGACACTCCATTTATTGGAAACCTTGCTGTAAGCGACCTGGGTCGGAGTGAGAAACTTTCAAAGTGGCTTGGGCACGACGGTCGCGGGATCAATGTGCTTTACGAGGACGGGCGGGTACGCTTCATCTCGTTGGATTCTCTGCAGGCGATGCCCGATCATCCTCTTGTGAACCATCAAGGGAATGTAGAGGCAGGGGTCAATATCGATGACGCCAGTCTAGCCCCGAGCTGGCGTCCACCCTTTACTGACGTCCCGCAACGGTAGGACCTAGGATTTTCCACCTAGCGGTTTCGGAACGGGAACCGACCATAAGTTAGTGAGTGAACTGTCTCTGACTGGATTGCTCCGCGGTTGGGTAATCCGAGGGAATTTCATCGAGTGTCACCTTCCCTGTTGCAGCCCACTCGGTACCACGAATGAAAGTGGTAATAAAACCAACGCATTCCATCGAGTAATCCGCGTGCCCCATAGGGGTATGGTAGATCCGTCCCTTTCCATAACCAATGGTCATTAGCATCGGCTCGTGTCTGCCTGTACCGCTTTTGTTCTTGTCAGAGTATGCAGTTGCAAGAATGGTCATCTGATCTGCTGGGCCTCGTAATTGCTGATAGAGCTCGTCTTGAGTGTGCATCCAGACTCGCGGCAGTCCTTTGGTGATGGGATGATCCGCATCACGGATGATAATTTGGAATTCATGTTGAGGACCATGAGAACCGCCTCTCCCCGGTGTCGTGTCCCGAATCGTCTTACCTTCATCATTCAGATAGACATAAGGTCCGGTTTTCTCGTTTCTGTTTCCCCAGCCTCCTAGACCAATCATTCGATTGTACTGATCCCAGTCACCAAACGAGTTATCCGCGGCGTGAATAATCACTAACCCACCACCATTCTCTACGAACTCATTGAAAGCCTGTTGAGTGCTATCAGGCCAGGGTGCCGCGTTATAGCCAAAGTTGCTAACCACCACATCGTATTGTTTAAAGTCAGGAC
>JAYYHM010000546.1:0-4837 GCA_036148415.1 Planctomycetota bacterium | reverse complement strand
CGAAAATGAATCGTATATGGATGCTTGGTGCTGCCGCAGCGTTACTGGTCAGCTCAACTGGATGCTTGCACCATCACACCCGTGGTGGTCTTGCTAATTGTGAGCCCGCTTCCTGTGAGAACACAGAGGGCTGCGAACCCTGTGGACAGAGTGCAAGTAGTGCCGGGCTACTCGGAAAAATGTTAGGGCTTGGCTGCAATTCCGCGGATCGTCCAGGGTGCGTCCCCGGAAAACTAGGCTGGCAGCGTGGTGGCCACAACTACAGCTCAAAGTTAAGACCGCGCCATCGTCATGCTCATCCGGCTCACTCCCACGCTGACGACGCTCATGCGGGCATGCAATCCGCTATCATGGCCTACCCCTATTACACGATTCGTTCACCACGTGATTTCCTGATGGATAATCCACCATCGATCGGCTACTAAGTCGAAGTGCTTTCAATCCGTGATCCATGATCACGAAGCGGACACTTGAAGGGCCAGTGGGAAATTCCTGTTGGCCCTTCTTTTTTGGAACGTATCAATCCAGCACTAGTTTTGGAACGAACCGCTTCGAGGCTCAGCACGACAACCTGCGATTCCGCCGGTTTTGACTAGCCGCTTCCCCAGACACACATTACAAGCTAGGCTTTTCGCAACGCAAACCCATCACCTGAGGAGCGAGACACGTGGCGTCCGATGTTCGACTCAAAGAACAGTTACCCGATCTGACTAATCTGATTGTGGAGACCTACTCGTCGGAGGACAAAATCAACCATTTGGGACACTGCCCACTCCCGAGCTACACCGAAGTGATTGAATGCTTACTGAACCTCAAAGACATTCTCTATCCCGGGTATCGCCGAAAGGTTGGACTCCATCAGGGCAACATCCATTTTCACGTTGGTAGCCTACTTGACGCCTTGCACGATCAATTGACGACCGAAATTGCACGTGCGCTCCGGCATGAACAGCGAGTTGACGCACAGCACCTGGACTGCGTCGATCAAGTCGATTTTGAAGCCAAGGGACAAGCCATGGCGATCGAACTGCTCAAACGGATTCCTCAGATCCGCTTTATGCTCGCAAAAGATGTAGAAGCCGCGTTTGATGGCGACCCAGCATGCCATACGACCGATGAAATCGTGCTCTGTTACCCCGGCGTTATGGCCATTACCGTCTATCGTATCGCCCACGAACTTCTCAAATTGGATGTTCCCTTCCTTCCTCGGATGATGACAGAGTGGGCTCATCAGAAAACCGGTATCGATATTCATCCCGGAGCAAGAATCGGGGAGTACTTCTTTATCGACCACGGAACAGGTGTGGTGATTGGAGAGACATGTGAGATTGGGAATCACGTGAAGCTCTACCAAGGCGTAACGCTCGGGGCTTTGAGCTTTCCCACCGACTCAGATGGGCAATTGATCCGTGGAACGAAGCGACATCCCACCATCGAGGATCATGTGGTGGTGTACGCTAACGCAACCATTCTTGGCGGTAAAACGGTAATTGGACGTGAGTCGGTGATCGGTTCCAGTGTATGGATCACCCGGAGTGTTTCCGCTGGGACAACGGTTCTCCTTGAGAAACCGCAGCTTCGAGTTCGAGGTGTCAGCGCGGACAACCTAGCGGACGGGGATATTAACTTTCAGATCTAAGCTTGAGCAGAAGAGCTATTAGTCCCCCGACCCATCTTCTTCGGAAGTCGCCGAGGATTCGTAAAGCCTTGCCAACGGGATCAGTATGTTCTCGAGCTCTTTCAAATATTCCGCTTCGGCGAGCTGGGATTTTCTATCGCTGAGTTTATCCAGCGCGACCTCATAGTCGTTCCGCTGTCTGCGCTGAATCTCAGTCAGACTGAGATCCGCTTCCCCTTCGGCGAGATTCTGACGAGAGCTAACTCGACCATCCAAACTCTTTCCGCCCTTGGCTTTTTTGACTGGACGCACGCCACGAAAAAAATCTGCCTGCGTACCGAGCTGATCTCCATTGTCGTCCAACAGCGCGTGCTCGGTCATCAGTCGTTGCTCCGAGTCATAGAAAGCTCGTGTCATCGCGGAAGCCGCCAGAAACGCTTCCAAGACAGAAACCTGAGAATCGTGGTCAAGGTCGGAAGTGTCCGCAGCAAGCGATTCAATAAAGAACCTCGCAAAACGGCTGTAGTTCTTTTCCTCGCCGCTCCGCGTCGCAGTGACGATGGTACGATTCTCATTCGACAAAGCATTTAGAAATGGACCACTCGCTGAGAACAGATTAAGGAAAACAATGGGTCGAGAGAGCATTCGAAGGGCATCGTTAATCTCGGCGGCTGTCACATCAGGGCCTCGCAAGTTGAACTTTGCTACTCCTCGGCTGTAGGTCCCATGTCCCATCAAGACGATCCACAACGGATCTTCCACGTTCGCTCCAGCAAGCTGAATTTTCTCTAGGAGTGAATCGCGGTCACTCTTTGCGTCTTCAACTTGATCCTTAGTTCCCTCACCGAGTTCAGGCTCGATACCACCTTCCGGTAAACCAATCACCTGATACCCAACACCGGCAGCTTTGCAGACAGCGCGCCACTTGGACTCTAACTCACGAAACTCAGTCTCGTACTCCTCCGTGCCACCCGCACCAAGCACCATGATGAGATCGCGTTTTCCGATCACGGCTTTCGCTTCGTTCTTCGTTGAGGAGTCAGCGACCACTTCACTCGAGGGCTCGTCGGGTACCGCACAACAGGGCTGGGTCAGAGAAAAAGCGATGCTCACCCCAAGGAAGATAACCCAAACTAGATTGGCATAAACCGAGCCTACTACGCTACTCCTACCCAGCAAAGAAGTACCTCGCCATTTCACTCTTCGCCATTTGATACCCACTAGATGGGTACCTTGAGAAGCGGTAGCGTGAGACTCCAAGGACCGATTCCGCAGTTGTTTTCTCATGCCATCCCCCTGACTCGTCGAATGGTCCATTCCAAACACAGGCAAGTCATCGCCATCAACATGACCCAAGGGCTGTGCCAGAGTGGATACAACCAGTTTTGACTGATCGGCATTTTTTGGTTGGGTAGGTTCTTAGCGAACTGACTCAGCTCGCTTCTACGAATCAGCTTTCCCCCGGTCGCTTCGGCCAACTCGGATAATCGAGCGACATTCACTTCCAACTGCTTAAACTCTTGAGCACCGATATTTTGTGTCCAACCGATCTCCGCCTCACCGACTTTTTCGCCCTCAATTGACTCTACTTTTGCAACCGCCTGAAACGCAGCTCCATTAGCCGACCAGTACTCGGAGTGGTACACTCCGGGTAAATCATTATCCATCTCGGCTTCCAGCTGTAGAGTCTCTCCTCCTAACGGTGTCACCTCGATTGCAACTTTGGCATTATCAAGCGGCAGGTAGCTTTCATCCCTCACGGTGGTGGAAAGGCGGATTGGTCCATTGGGTTCATCAGACGACTCGATCCCTAGCTCCACTCGCCGTGGAGAATCATTGACCAACCATCTTGCCAACTGCCGCCACGCTTGACCTGAAGCGTCATCCTCCGTGCTCTCCCTTCTCATTGCCGATTTCCATAGGTCACCGATCATCCAAGCTGCCGAACGGCCCCTGCCAAATCGCTGAGAGATCAGTGCGGGTAGACGGACTTGATTCGTTGTTTCCGCTACGGCCAGAATCGAAGCCCCCGGCTTCAATTCACCACTCAGGTTTAGCGTGTGATGAATGGGTCGGGTACGCACTTGAGTTTGCTCATCCGTTTCCGTGTCACTGAGACGAATCCAGGGCTGCAACATCCCTTCGCGAGTCAAATCGATTCGATATGGGCCTTTTGGCTTTTCAGTAACTTTGGAAACGTAAAATGGCGTCATATCACCATGAGGAGTATCCCGAAGGCTGCGATTGGAAAACGACTCCTGGCCCGCGAGCAAGAGAAGACCACCTCCGCGAGCACTGACAAATTTTCTTAACAGCAACATCTGATCCTGCGTGAAAAACTCCGTCTCCAGATCATCAAGGATAATAGCGTGGTAGGCGAACAATTCCTCTTCACTCGCGGGAAAACCGTCACTTAGCTCTTCCGATTCTTTGACACCAAAACGAATTAGCACCGGTTCATCATATTGTTCAGCGCTATCCTCTTCATCATTACCCAACCCTGCAAAGAGCGGATTGGTTGAGCTGACGGATCGATCACGAAAACTAAACTTGGGTTCTTTCTTTGCGATCCGGATGAGCCCAACAAGCTGAACCTCTGCATCTTCCTGTAGGGAACGTCTGAGGAACTTGAATTCCCAGTTGGGTCGACCCGAAAGATAGAGAATGCGATACGGACCAGTCTCTCGCGTAATAGAAACCAGTTGTGCATTATTCAGAAGTGTTGCTTCATTGGATTCGGCGATTCCATCAGCGGTAGGGTTTAACAAAGCCTCTTTGTCTAACTCCGTGAAGGCCAAGACTTCATAAAACGTGACCCCTGACTGCTCAGGACGAAATCGAAACTGCACTTCCCCTCGATAGTCCGAATCCTCAAGCGTCTGTTGCGTCTCTTCGATCAGCTCACCGGTCTGTAAGTCAATCAATTGAATCGTGGCGGTCTCGCCGGATAAGCCACTGGAGTGAAATTGGACTTGAATTTTCGTGGGAGACGTTTCGAAATCGGTCTGCTGCACACTCACTTTGTCAATACACAGATCGCGAAAATCGCTCTCCTCGTCATCGAGAATCGGGTAGATGGGCACAGGAAATTGCTCCGCATTGAGCCCTCGAAACTCGGCATCGGTCACATTACCGTCGCTGGAAAGCAGGATAGCTGCGAGTGGACGACTTTCAAAACGTTGCCGCAGGGACTCCAAGGAAGTCATGAGGTTAGAAGAG
>JAYYHM010000545.1:0-3355 GCA_036148415.1 Planctomycetota bacterium | reverse complement strand
ATTACTGCAAGCGATTTTTACTCAAAATGATCCTCTGATACGAATGAGGATCGCTGACAGCGGTTGGATATTCGAAATTGAAGAGGCTGTCGCGAACCAACAGAGTCTCGATCCGGATGACTTGATTGACCAGGTCTGGCTGAGAACCGTGGGAAGGTATCCCACTGAAATAGAACGGGAGCGTGCGGCAAAGCATCTTCAAGAAACAGAAAATCTTCCGGAAGCGGTCGGTGATCTTCTCTGGGCTTTGATTAACGGCAAAGAATTTTTACTCAATCACTAAACCCCTTATCAGATTTCAGCAGCGCTGAGCATAAAACATGAAGATCTCGAAACTGAATCGTCGCGCATTCATCAAAGTAGGTGCGTTGGGCAGTGGTCTGTCACTAAGTCAATACCTACGAGTGCAGGCTTCACAAAACGAAAATCAAAACCATCGTTCCGCCATCTTCATCTTCATGGAAGGCGCCCCTTCTCATCAAGACACTTTTGATTTAAAGCCCGACGCGCCTGCCGAAATCCGTGGGGAGTTCTCTCCCATCCAAACCACCCAACCCGGGATCCAGATCTGCGAACACCTACCGATGTTGGCATCCCGTGCCGAAGATTATGCGATCCTGCGTGGCATCACCCACAATGTTGCTGATCATGGGCTCGCCAAAAAGTACCTACTGACTGGAAATAAATCCTCACAAACGATCAGTTACCCTGAATATGGAAGCATCGTTAGCCATCAATACCCCTCAGATCCCAATCTGCCCAGCTACGTATCGATTGATGAGGCATTCGTCGGCCCCGGTTATCTGGGATCCCGTTACAGCCCACTCACAGCTGACAAACCGAGGTATGCGGCGAACTACTCCGTCCGTGGTATCTCGCTAGAAGATGGTCTAACGGTCGCGAAATACAAGTCTCAGATGCAGTTGCGCGATGATCTGGACCTCGCATTTCAGGGTTTTGAGAATTTGGACGACCAAGTTCAAGGAATGGATCGCTTCTCCAAACAAGCCTACGAAATCATCAGCTCGCCTGAGGCACGGAGGGCATTCGATCTGTCGCAAGAGACTCGATCCGAGACAGATAAATTTGGCAAACACGAGTTCGGTCAATCTCTCTTGCTCGCCGCGCGATTAATCGAGGCTGGAGTCCATTTCGTAACCGTCCGCCTTCGGCCAGCCGAGTTCGACTTTGACACTCATCAGGATAATTTTTCTCGGCTGCGAACCTTGCTACCCCCATTTGATCGCGGACTCGCTGCATTACTGGATCGACTGAAGGAACGCGGACTGCTTTCCTCCACCGCGATCATGGCCGCCGGTGAGTTCGGAAGGACTCCCAAAATCAACGCTTCAGGCGGACGCGATCACTGGGCACGAGCGATGACGGCAGTAATGGCGGGTGGAAAAACAAGAGGTGGGCAGGTGATTGGTCAAACCGACAAATCCGCTTCAGAGCCCGTGGGTGAAGGATTTTCGCCTGATGATTTAGCCGCTTCGTTTTATTCCAACCTGGGAATCGATCCCAAAGCCGAATTCTCAACCAACGTGGGGCGCCCCATCACCCTAGTGCGTGAAGGTAGCCCCATTTCTGAACTCTTCTAACAAGAAATAAAATTAAGAATTCAGATTTTTTGATTGGGTTCAATCACGGAACGAAGTCTTCAAGTACATCCCCCATCTCGGGCAAAGATGTCTCAGAAAACGTCCCACTGACAAACCTGACCAAAATGAATCTGTTCTCTCCCTCCACGCACGATCGAGAACATCGGCCTACGCAAGCCCCTTTCAAGCACTCACTGCCCGAAGTGGACAGTGGTCTTACATGTTATTTCTTTTTAGCTGCCTTCCTTAGTTCAGGGTTTTTACTCAACCTATATCTTCATGACTCGATGAGTTGGTGGACTTACTGTGCTTTATCTATAACTCCTCACTGGTTTTTTTGTCGCCGCGCTCGATGCACTGCACCATTCCGCGCATTCCAACGCAAAAATAAATTGTCTCATTGGCTGGTTGTCGAACGGATTTTTTCTGCTCCCCTATCCCATGATTCGCAAAGCTCATCTTTTTCATCGTGCGAGGGAAGGAACTCCCGATGACATCGAATAATTCGGGCATCGGCAGATCCTAGATGCGATCCTAAGTGCGAAAGAGCCGATCGCCAGCTTCGCCAGTTCGCGAGCGATCCAATAGCAACCCCGAATAAAAGATTGGGCCGAGCCGTTAATTCTCGAGCGTCTATGACGAATCCGATTGCCTGTTCTAACGGCTATCCTGATTAAAGGACAAAAAGAAACCACGCACACCCCAATCCATGGGGTATCCTTGAATGATTTTGGCTCTATTCGTCAGGTGCCGATTCCAATTCTGAGATTTAGCCCTCTGAGATTTAGCCCTCTGAGATTTAGCCCTCTGAGATTTAGCCCTCTGAGATTTAGCCCTCTGAGATTATGACCAAACAATCATCGCTTTACGTCTCAATACTGATCCTCACACTCAACTTCGGCACACCGCGGGTCGAGGGTGCCGACCTGCGTATTCTCGCTGACGACGAAATCGCTTTGGCAACGAGAATTCAGGTCATCCGAGGGGCCAAGGCCGAACTGAACGTTGCATGGTTTGAGCTCAAAGATGACAGGGTAGGACAAAGTCTTTCGCAGGAACTCTGTAATGCTGCGCTACGAGGAGTGGAAGTACGTCTTATCTTGGACGCAATGCATGACAAAATGTCAACGGCACAACGTCACTCTCTAAAACAGCATGGTGTGAATATCAAATGGTATCACCCCATTGGAACCGGTGCAGCAAACTTGATGCGGCGAATGCACGATAAATATTTGGCAGCGGATCAGCATCATCTCATTCTCGGCAGCCGTAACATCGGCGATGTCTATTTTGGGCAATCCATAAAGAAGAAAAACTTTGTCGATTTGGACCTTCACATAAGTGGACCCTTCGTTGCTCAAACAACCGAATACTTTGAGGCGTTATGGAATAGTTCACAACTGGATTGCCAGCGGACCTACAAACGTCGTGCAAAACTACTACCCAACTCGACAACACCCTTCGCTCCGGTCTCCGACATCGTGCCTCGCGATACGCCAGCCCCGCGGCCCCAGATGGTCGACGATTCGCAATTATTCTTCGCTCATGACGATAGAGGAGTCAAAGATCCACGGACGGGTATTCACCGAGACATTCACGATTTTCTTTCTGAAGCGGAACAGTCAATCCTAATCGTTTCACCCTATTTCCATCCAACACCAGAACTCGTGGGGATTCTCTACTCATCGCGGCGTAGGGGCGTGAGCGTCAAGGTGTTGACAAATTCCCTGGAATCCACGAATCGACCCATCAAT
>JAYYHM010000544.1:0-3955 GCA_036148415.1 Planctomycetota bacterium | reverse complement strand
TGGCATGGAGATCACGCACATTGACGGGGTCTTGAGTGATGTTGTAGCCGTATTCGCAGGTTTCCCCAAAGACGGTACCCCCACGCACGCCTCCACCCGCAAGCCACATACTAAAACAGCGAGGATGATGGTCACGCCCATAGCTGGTGGATGTGATTTTACCTTGGGAGTAATTGGTGCGGCCAAATTCTCCGCCCCAAATCACCAGGGTATCTTCAAGCATCCCCCGTTGTTCCAGATCTTGCAGTAAAGCAGCCGCGGGCTGATCGGTTTCCCCACACTGCGTACGCATACCGCCAGGCAAATTCCCGTGATGATCCCATCCCTGATGGTACAACTGCACGAAACGAACGCCACGCTCTGCCAGTCGTCTCGCCAAGATGCAATTGGACGCAAAGGTGCCCGGCTTTCGGGAATCTTGACCATACAACTCAAAGGTAGCGGCGGGCTCATCGGAGAAATCTGCCACCTCCGGGACGCTAGCCTGCATCCGGTATGCCATTTCATACTGGTTGATGCGTGCGTTGAGCTCACCATCACCTGTCCGTTGCTTCTCCGCAGCATGAAGCCTAGCAAGTGAATCAAGCATGTTACGTCGAGACTTCCTGCTAATCCCCTCTGGATTGGCGAGGTAGAGGACAGGGTCTTTCCCCGCCCGAAATTGCACCCCTTGGTACTCGGAAGGCAAGAATCCCGATCCCCATAGTCGCGAATAAAGTGGTTGCCCTCCTTTTCCTTTTGTGATCAGCACAACGAACGCGGGAAGATCATCCGCCTCGCTACCCAAGCCGTAATGAAGCCAAGAGCCAATGCTCGGTCTTCCAGCCACCTGATTACCGGTTTGTAGGAAAGTGATCGCGGGGTCATGGTTTATCGCTTCGGTTTGCATCGATCGGACGACAGCTAGTTTATCCACCTGCTTGGCCGTTTCAGGTAAAAGCTCACTGACCCACGTACCCGACTCACCGTATTGATTAAAGCTGAAAGCGGACCCAGCCAGCGGTAGTGTGGACTGATTGCCCGACATTCCCGTCAGCCTCTGACCTTGTCGAACCGAATCGGGAAGCGACTCACCCTGACGCTTTCTCAGTAGTGGCTTGTGATCCCAAGTTTCAATTTGCGATGGACCACCGGCTTGGAAAAGGTAGATGACCCTCTTCACCTTCGCCGGTGTCTTATAACGCGGAGCATGCTCCTCCGCTCGCGTAACTTCGTTGTTTAGCAAATCCGCCGCAGCGATCGCACCCAGCCCCATTCCGGTTCGACTTAACCAATGGCGGCGAGAGTATTCTCGTTGCTCCATTTTTACCTCAAGCGATTTCATCGCTCCCTCCTCATCTTCACAACTTGGTGCAACCTCAGCTATCACCTTCAACACAATATCTAGCGCTCCATCAACGTTTCATGATCGTCTCATCAAATGCAAACATCATCTGCACAATCACTGCGGTTGCCGCGAGATCGACTCGATCATCAACTTGAGCCATCTCGCGTTCGCCGACAGAAAGAAAATTATCCACCGCCCGTTGGTCTTCCAAGAAGAGTGCTTTCTGATCCTCATAGGCTTGATTAACGATAGCTAATTCCTGCTCACTTGGATTCCTAGTCAATAGAGTTTGGAATAAACGCTCCCATCTTTCCGAGCCAGGCTGATCAAAAGACTGCAGTAGAGACACAGCAAGCTCCCTCGCACCTTCTACGTACTGAGGATCATTGAGGAACACCAGCGCCTGCAGAGGGGTGGTGGTGGACTCGCGCCGAGGCGTGCAACTCTCCCTACTCGTTGCATCCAGAGTGAGCATACTCGGTGGTGGTGAGGTTCGTCTCCAAAATGTATAGAGGCTACGTCTATACAACCCTTCTCCCTTGGAAGTCTGATAGGTTTTGCCAGTACCCGCTTCCCTCCATAAACCAGCGGGCTGGTAGGGCTTCACGCTTGGACCACCAATTTTCCGTACCAGCAACCCACTACTGGCAAGCACCAAATCCCTTATCTGCTCAGCCGACAGTCGATGTCTCGGCCCCCGTGTAAGCCAAAGATTGTCGGGATCCGCTGCTCCCCCTCTGCCACCGGGGAAGTCACTGGATTGTTGATACGTTTTGGAGAACACAATCTCTCGAATCAACCAATGTAGATTCCAATCGTTCTCGACCAGACCTGCCGCCAGATAATCAAGGAGCAGAGGATGCGTGGGTGGACTTCCCTGAGCACCGAAATCTTCTAGAGTTCTGACCAGTCCGCGTCCAAAGAGCAAATACCAAATCCTATTGGCAATCACTCGTGCAGTCAGCGGATTATCTGCGGACGCGATCCACTTCGCCAACGAGAGTCGGTCTCCACCATCGGGCGTCTGATGGGCCATCATACCCGGCACACCCGATTCCACTTTTTTGGTTTTTTGGGTGTATTCCCCTCTTTCCAAAATGAAGGTCTGTTCAGCATCCCCATCGCGCTCCATCACCATGACGCGTTGCAGCTTTGCTGCGAATTCATTCTCCATTTTTCGAAGTTGATCTAACTCGTTTCTCAAACCCACCATCGCCAGCGATTCATTGACAAGGTGACGCCGCAAGTCATCCTGACTTATCGGTACTTTTTGCTCGGCGTTTTCATTGAAAAGTTTCTTGACTTCAAACGTGGTCAGCGCCCGTTGGTAAACTTTTAGTTCATCCAGTTGCCCACCGGTGAACCCAACATCGCGAAACCTCGCACCGAGGGTTAGCTTTATATTCCCTACATCCGAATCGCCCCATTCACTGCGGTGCCGAACATCCAGGCTCAATTTATCTCTAATCGAATCGAGCGGTTGACTCACACCATTAACAAACAGACGAATCCCTTTTGCGGAACCGCTACCATCATGCGTCACCACGACGTGAGTCCACACCCCGGCGGGAACCCCGGACTTTGTCCTTACGCGGACCGCATTGCCCGGCCAGAAATGGATCTTCGAGAATTCTAGTTTCCCATCGTCAACGACGAATTGGATTCCACGGAACCCCGAATCATCAGCAGCTCTTGACTGATGAAGGACGATCATCCGTTTATCCGATTCTGGTAACCGCATCCAACATGCGTAGCTGTATCGAGATTCACGTCCGAACTCCGGTGCCTCTTTGAATTTGAGCTCATCATCTCCATTGAATTCACGTGCTTCCCCTATAACACCGGGCACCACTCCCTCCAAAGCATCCGTAAAATCGGGTGTGAGATCGAGATCCTGATCGACCAAAGCTTTTAGATCTTCCTCTGTGAAGTCCGCAGTGTCGGACCAAAGTTGGTCATGTCGCGTCTCAGCCTCCGCAATTTTCTCGAAGAGCCTCCGGTGTTCCTCTACCTCCCCTTGGCTGTAGATGGGCATCGATGGCGTGGGCGCCGCTCTGGTGAAGTGGGCGTAGAGTCCAAACTCATCGATGTCAGAGAAGTATGCGCTCAATTGATAAAACTCTTCCTGTGTGAGCGGATCAAACTTGTGATCATGACATCGGCAGCATTCCAGGGTCAGCCCAAGAAACGCCGTGCCTGTTGTGGTGGTTCTATCCGCAATCCCAGCGAGCCTGAATTCTTCTGCCACGCTCCCACCTTCATTGGTCTGTCGGTGCAGTCGATTGAATGCCGTCGCAAGTTTCTGATCCTGGCTCGCGTTAGGAATCAGGTCACCCGCAAGCTGCTCAATAATGAATTGATCGTAGGGCATATTCCGATTGAAAGCCCGGATGACCCAATCTCTCCAAGGCCAGACCTGCATTTCCATATCATTCTGATACCCGAACGTGTCGGCATACCTAGCGACATCGAGCCAATGCGCCGCCATCCTCTCCCCATACGCAGTTGACCCAAGTAATCGCGTGACCACCCTGTCATAGGGGTTCGCTGAGGAATCGCTTAGAAATTCCTCGCGTTCATCAAGCGTCGGCGGTAAACCAATGAGATCAAACGTCACTCGTCGCAACC